>JAEEUD010000278.1 GCA_016286835.1 Pyramidobacter sp.
GGCTATCACACGCGTGCGCACAAACTGATGAAGAACATGACGCCCGCGCAGGTGCGCACGGCGCTCGTTTCACAGCGTGAACAGTTCCGTGCGCTCGGAGTGCTCGATCAGGTCGCGCCCGTGCTGGCTTATCCGTACGGCTACGCGCCCGTGTTCGGGCCGCAGGCGATCCTGAAAGAACTGGGCTTTACGGCGGCCGTGCTGGCTTTCCCCGGCAACGGCGAGCAGAAATACGACCGCATCCCCGTCTGCCGCTACGACGGCGCGCTGAAAAGCGACCGCTTCCTGATCCCGCGCACGAACATCGGCGCGTATGGCTATGCGTCCGGGAAAAAGGGATTCTTCATAATCGATCCGATCGCCGATTTCAAAAAGGACACGGCGGGAACGATGCCCTACGTGAGCAGGGGAGCGAAATAACAGCGACACAACAGGGCGGTCCGCAGTCGATGCGGGCCGCCCTGTTTTCGTATGCGCTTTTACCGGAGAACTCATTATCCTTTCACGATCGAGCCGAATTCGCCGTCCAGCCCCGCGGCCATCAGCAGCATCTGGGCGATGTGCTGCACGGGCTTGTGCGCGTTCACGATGTGGAGCTTCTCGTCGAGGCTGTGGTTGTGCACGCGCTTTGAGTTCTCGTCGGGCGCCCAGGCTCGGCCCATGCACAGCGCCGGCACTCCCTTGCTGATGGCGATGTTGGCGTTGGTGCTGCCGCCCTGTTCCAGCCACGGCGAAACATCGAGCGAGCTGAGGCTGAGCCACGCGGCTTCGACGAGCGGGGAGTGCGCGTCCTGCGCGCCGCCGGGGATGTCGCAAATGCAGCGCGAACTGACTTCGATCGTGTTTTTGCCCCACTTTTCCGATTCCTCGCGGGCCGCGGTTTCGACGGCGTCGAAGATGAACTGCTTTTCGCGCGCGAACTCGTCTGCACCGTTGGAGCGGAAGTTGACGATGAACGAAGCCTCGGAAGCGATGGCGTGCACGCCGGAGATGTTGCCGGCGTGGAAGTTGGAGACGGCGAACGTCGTCTTGGGCTGCGCGGGCGCTTCATACGAGGCGATCTTCGCCACGGCGCGCGCGGCGGCGTGGACGGGCTGGGCCACCGTGCCGAACGCCGACCAGGCGTGACCGCCCTGGCCGCGGAACGTGAACTCCCACGTCTGGCACAGCGTCGCCTCGAAGATGATCCGGCTCATGTCATTGCTGTCGATGTCGAGCGAGATCTCGATCTCCGGATGCTCCTCAAGAAAGTCCTTCATGCCGCCAAGCGCGCCCGTGCCTTCTTCGCGCGTCGTGGCCACGAAATACACGTCGCCGGCGGTCCTGATGCCGGTCGCGTTCAGACCGCGCAGCAGCGACAGCATCATCGCCAGTGCCCGCGTGTCGTCGCCGATGCCCGGCGCGTACAGGAATCCGTCGCGCTCTTCGACGCCCTTGACCGAGCCAAACGGGAACACCGTGTCGAGATGCCCCTCGATCAGCACCTTGGGCCCGTTCCCGGCTCCGCGGCGCAGGCCGATGACGTTGCCGCCGCGTCCCGTGTGTACGTCTTCAAGGCCCAACGCCCTGAACTTTTCCGCGATCACGGCCGCGCGAGCCTCTTCATGGTGCGTCGGAGCTTCGACCAGCACCAGCTCTTTCAGCTCGTCGATCGACTTCCGTTCGTCGGCCTTGATGAAATCAAGAAGCCGCTTTACCTGATCGAGCTGCCTCATCTTTTCAAACTGCGTTTTTACGCGCGGTGACACTTCGTACATGCTGGCTCCTCCTCTTTACGAACACGGACAGAAGATCTGTTATCCGAGGTAACTGCTGAACCGTTCGTCGGGGAGTTTGACCCCTGTCAACGATTCGATCGCTTCACGGGACCAGAACCGATTGGCCCAGCCGAAAAAAACATCTTTCCGCTTTTTGAAGATCCGAAATGGCGTTTCCGTATTGTCGTAGACGTGCATCCATCACACACATCGACCAATTCGGGAAGAAGTGCCAGAGCTTTTGCGTAACGGGAGCGGATCTTATCTTCCGGCACGCTGTGACCGCCGGCGGCTTCACGCACGCTGACGCGCATGACATTGATCGTCGGACTGACAGTCAGGACATAAATGCAGCGAACAAAATAGCCGTTCTCCTTCGCTCTTTTCAATAGCTTCAAATTTCTGTCTGTCGAAAGGACCGTCTCGAATGTAAAATCGGCTTTTCGTGCGATCATGTCCTCGCGCAGTCGTTCTGCCGCAAGCGCTGCTTCGAGGTCGCTGCAATGGCTTGCGAGCTTGATGTCGTCGGCGTTGATATACGTCCCGACTGTCTTTGCCATTCGCGTAATCGTCGATTTCCCGCTGCCGTTGGGGCCTGCGAAGACGATGACCTCAGGCAGTGTCACACGTTCAGACATCAATTTTAGCGTACTCCCTGCGACCGTCCGGGTACTGGATATACGGCTGATTCTTATCGCTGTCGAATCCCGCGAATGGCAGTCCCTTGATCCTTCTGATTTCGTTGTCGATACGGATCGAAGCCTTGAACCGCTCCGTCAGCTCTTCGTCTGAAATGCCGCACGTCGAGTCAAGCTCGTTTTTTACGATCATCTGAAACGTGCTCCTTTCTTCCTTACATACTATGCATATTTTACACGAAAGACCTGGGTTCGTACAATACGACAGCGCCGTCGGAAAGGGAAAACAGCCCTTTCCGGCGGCGTCGCATAATCATCTTTCTCGTCCTTGGAATCAGCAGCCGTTCATCACTGCATGCTCCGCGTTTTGTCACGCTGCCTTATGCCAGGGTTTCTTCCAGATTATCGTACACCTCTCCGTCAATGA
>JAEEUD010000013.1 GCA_016286835.1 Pyramidobacter sp.
GTATTGATGCCGCCGGAAGCGTTGGTAACGATCAGCGTCTTCACGCCCCAGAGGCCGAGCACGCGGATGGGGAACGTCGTTTCCAGCGGCGTGTAGCCTTCGTAGCCGTGCAGGCGTCCCTGCATGACGACGACAGGCAGGCCGCTCATTTTTCCGCAGACCAGACGTCCGGCATGTCCCGGCGCAGTCGATGACCTCCAATGCGGGATGTTTTCATAAGGAATGACAATCGGGTCCTGTACGGCGTCGGCCAGCGAGCCGAGCCCGGAACCGAGGATCAGCGCCGCGCGCGGCACAAAATCGACCTGTTCGCGGATCATGTGCAGCGCTTGTTCAACATTATGTGCGTATTCTTTCATGTCCATCAGGTTCACTCGCTTTCGTTCAAATCTCAGGCCCGGGGATGGCTCCGGTCGTACACGTCGCGCAGCTCCAGATCGAAATGCAGATACTTCTCGGTCGTGGCGATCGAACTGTGCCCGAGAAACTCCTGCAGCGTACGCATGTCCATGCCTCGGCGCAGCATGTGTGTGGCGATCGAATGGCGCAGCACGTGCGGGAAAAGCCGTTCCTCGGAGACTCCCGCCATTTTGCCGCGCTTCTGCACGATGCGCCACAGATCGACGCGGCTCAGGGGTTCGCGGCGCGACGAGAAAAAGAGCGTTTTTTCCGTCGTGTCGCCGTTCAGGAACTCCAGACGTTTTTGCAGATACTTCTCAAACTGCGACTTCAGGTCCTCAGCAAACGGCACGACGCGCTCCTTGCTGCCCTTGCCGAAGACGATCATGCTCTTGTCGTCGAGGTTAAGCGAACCCGTTTTCAGCCCGCACAGCTCGCTGGCGCGCACGCCGCAGTTGGCCAAAGTCATCAGCGCCGTCTGATCGCGGCAGTCGTAATAGCTGTCGCCTTCGCAGGCGGCAAGGATACGCTGGATCTCGCCCTCGGTGAGGATCTTCGGCAGCTTTTTTGTCTTTGCCGGCAGTACGGGGATCCACGTGTCCGGCGGCAGATCTCCGTTCAAAACGCGATAACGCACCCAGCTGCGCAGTCCGGCGGCGATAAGCTGGATCGAGGAGCTGGCCCTGCCCTCGTCACGCAGCGAAGCGATGAACGTTGACAGTGCTTCCTGCGTCACGCTCATCGGATCGAGTGCCGCGCTCTCGCAGTATCTGCGCCACAGCTCCATACCGCGCCGGTACGCGCCGGCCGTGTTCTTGCTCTGGCCGCGTTCGAGCAGGATGTAGTCTTCAAACGCCGCGCGCGACGTTTCAAACGATGCGGGCATGACGGGAACTCCTTTCATCAAAATAGAGCCGGCTTTCGCAAGCCGGCTCTATCATACCACGTTTTTCTTCAAAGATTACGCTTTCGACGCAAAATACCATCCAAGCGCCGCCAGCGTCTTTGCGTCCTGCGCTTCGGAGCGGAGAAACAGCGCACGGGCCTCGTCCTCAGTCAGGTGCGTGAGTGAGATATCCTCGTCTTCATCGGGCGAAAGCGGATCCCATACCAGCTTTTCTGCAAAGAAAAGATAGATCTTTTCGTTGGAAAAGCCAGGCGTCGTCCAAATCGACGAAAGATGTGTCCACTGCTCGGCACGGTAGCCCGTCTCCTCGCGAAGCTCTCGCGCAGCCGACTGCACAGGCGTCTCCCCCGCTTCCATGATCCCGGCAGGGATCTCCAGAAGCTCAGAAGCGATCGGGTAGCGGTACTGGCGCACGAACAGGAAGCAGCCTTCACTGTCGCGCGCGAGGATCGCCACAGCCTCGCCGTGCTCTACGACTTCACGCCTGGCATGGCGGCCGTTGCGCGATACCTCGACTTCATCGACGCGCAGGTTGAGGATGCGCCCCTCGTAAATCCGCTTTGAACTGAGCGTGTGCTCCATTTACTTGTTGAACTTGTCGGCGATGGAGAATCCGACTTCCAGAGCCTTGATGTTCATCGGCAGGAACTGCGGCTTCTTCTTGCCCAGTTTATCCTCGACGACATGCTTAGCTGCCTCGCGCGAGACGATGCCGGACGCGGCAACGACCACGCCGAGCAGGATGATGTTGGCGACTTTCGACGAGCCGCACTCGCGCGCCAGCGAATCAGCCGGGACGGGAATGACCGTGATGTCTTCGCGGTGATCGGGATAATCAACGAGGTCGCTGTCATAGACCAGCACACCGCCGGGACGAGGAGCGTCCTTGAACTTGTCCAGCGAAGGATGGTTCATGACAACGCACACGTCGCACTTGCTGATGACGGGCGAGCCCACCGGCTCCTCGCTGACGACCGTGCTGCAGTTGGCCGTGCCGCCGCGCATCTCAGGACCGTAGGAAGGGATCCACGAGACGTTGCGTCCCTCGTACATGCCCGCGTAAGCCACGAGCTGTCCAAGCATCATCACGCCCTGTCCGCCGAATCCGGCGGCGATGAGTTCTTTGTAAAATGCCATCGGAATCCCTCCTATTCAAAATCCTTGAACACGCCGAGAGGATAATAGGGGATCATGTTCTTCACTTGCCAGTCGAACGCATCAAGAGGCGACAAACCCCAGTTGGTCGGGCAGGTGGAAAGGATCTCGACGAAGCTGAATCCCTTCTTGTCGATCTGGTTCTGGAAGGCCTTCTTGATGGCCTTCTTCGCCTTCGCCAGATAGGGCTTGGCCAGTGAGACGCGCTCGATGTAGGCGGGCGTCTTCAGCGAAGCAAGCAACTCGCACATGCGGATGGGCATACCGGTCAGTTCGGGGTCGCGGCCGTTGGGGCAGGTGGTGGCCTTCTGGCCGACCAGCGTCGTCGGGGCCATCTGGCCGCCGGTCATGCCGTAAATGGCGTTGTTGATGAAGAACACGCAGATCTTCTCGCCGCGGTTGGCCGCGTGGATGATCTCGGCCATGCCGATCGAGGCGAGGTCGCCGTCGCCCTGGTAGGTGAAGACGATCTTGTCAGGCAGAACGCGCTTGATGCCGGTCGCCGTCGCGGGCGCGCGGCCGTGAGCGGCTTCGATGCAGTCAACGTTGATGTAGTTGTAGAACATCGCGGCGCAGCCGACGGGCGCCATGGTGATCGTGTCGGCCTGGATGCCGAGCTCGTCGATCGCCTCGCAGATCATGCGGTGGGCGATGCCGTGGCCGCAGCCCGGGCAGTAGTGGGTATGAACGCCCTTCATCCATGTTTCGGGTCTTGAATACACTTTGACTTCAGACATTCTGATCCCCTCCTAAGCAAACAGCTTGCGGACTTCGTCCGCGATCTCTTCGACCGAGGGGGCGAAACCGCCGCAGCGGCCGTAGAACGTCACAGGATACTTGCATTCGGTAGCCAGTTTCACGTCGTTGATCATCTGGCCCCAGTTCATCTCCACGTCAAGGATGTGGCGAACGGTCGAAGGCAGTTTCTTGAAGTTGTTCACGGGGAACGGATAGACGGTGATCGGGCGAATCAGGCCGACTTTCAGTCCTTCGGCACGCAGGTGCATGATCGCCGTCTTGGCGATGCGGGCCGTGGTACCGAACGAAGCGATCACGACTTCGGCGTCGTCAAGCATGTACTCCTCGCACATGGCTTCCTTCTGCATCTCGGCGTACTTCTTCATCAGCTTCTTGTTGTGCTCTTCAAGAGGCTCGGCCGCGAGGAACAGACTGTGGAACATCGTGCGCTTGTTGCCGCGCTCACGGAAGCAGCCGACGGCCCATTTCTGCCAGTCGCCCTTCTCTGCCGTGCGTTCCTTGATCTCCACGGGCTCCATCATCTGGCCCATGAATCCGTCGGCGATGACCATGACGGGGTTCATGTATTTGAACGCGTAATCCCACGACTTCTGGATCAGGTCAACGGCTTCCTGCAGATCGCTCGGCGCAAGCACCATCAGATGGTAGTCGCCGTTGCCGCCGCCGCGGGTTGCCTGATTGTAGTCGCCCTGCGCGGGAAGGATGCCGCCGAGGCCGGGGCCGCCGCGCATGACGTTGAGGACGACGGCGGGGTATTCGTTGCCGGCCAGGTAGCTGAGGCCTTCGGACATCAGCGAGATTCCCGGGCTCGACGACGATGTCATCACCTGTGCACCCGTCGCAGCCGCGCCGAGGACCATGTTGATCGAGGCGACTTCGCTCTCGCCCTGCACGTAAACGCCGCCGACTTCGGGCAGATGGGCGGCCATGTACTCGGGCACTTCGTTCTGAGGCGTGATCGGGTACCCGAAGAAGTAACGGCATCCGCCGCTGATCGCAGCCTGAGCGAGGGCTTCAGCGCCCTTCATAAGGACTTTTGCCATTTTCTTTCAACCTCCTTCGGTTACGCCGTCTCGCGGTAAACTTCGATCACCGCGTCGGGGCAGGTCATCGCGCACATAGCGCAGCCGATGCAGCCTTCCTTGAACTGCTCAACGGGGCGGTAGCCCTTGTCGTTGAGATGGTCTGAGATGCGCAGGACCTTCATGGGGCAGGCGTCGACGCACAGCCCGCAGCTCTTGCAGTACTCCTCAGATACCGTGATTCTCCCCTTTGCCATTCGGAAAAAACCCCCTTCATATAATTGCCGCAATTTAAAAAACAGCTGACGCGCCGGCGAACGCCCGCCGTCCGCGCAGGTACACCCTGATTTATATGCCCAGCCGCTGAAACGCATCCTGTCCGAGGATGCGTCTGCCGTGATGCTTCGACGGCAGGCCCGTGGCCCAGATCGCCCCCGGTTCCCAGGGCAGGAGCATGTAACGCGATACCGGCCAGACGGGAACAGGCTCGTTTTTCATGATCTCCGCCGTCTCGTCGTAGATCGCCGGCGACGTTCCCGCATACAGCAACGGCAGGCCCATACGGTCGGCTGCTTTTTGGACGAGCCGGTACCCTTCCAGAACGGTTTCCGGCGTCGTCTCGTGCATCAGGTGCGAGTTGCTGACCAGCGCACCGACTTTGAGGCCGCAGATCTCCTCCATGCGCCGCCGCATCAGGTCGATCTTTTCAACCGTCGAAGTCTGAGGACGGTAAGCGTTGACAACGAGGATCAGCAGATAGCCGGCGTCGATGATGCGTTTCTGGAACTGTTTCAGCGCCAGCGCCCCTTCGGCGTCGCCGCCGATGTCAAGCAACAGCTTGCCGGGTGACGAAAGCGCCCAATCCACCTCAGCGCTGACGACGGGCATGTCGGCCCACTTGGCCTGTCCCGGGGCGGTGAGCACCTTGAAACCCTTTTCTTCAAGCGAATTGACCACCTGACGAATGCAGAAATACGGGTTGATGATGTCCGCGTCGGCGATCGTCACCTGCTCTTCCAGTGTTTTCAGGCCGAGCGCCAGGTTAAGAACCCATTCCGTCTTGCCCGAGCCGAGCGCGCCTGTCACGGCGACAGCTTTGGGCCATGTATAGCGTTCCATCAGCTCTTTGATCTGCGTCATCTCAAAAGGCACGCTGCTTCCCTCCCGCGTATGCCGCGCACCTGGCGCGGTCGGTCACGTGAAATAAAAACTATTGGCGCAATACTATTGATTTTCATCCAGAATGATTTTCAACACTCACAATTATCAATTTCATATAGAAATTATCGTTCTTTTTTGTATTATTTCTCAGCCCTGTAAAAGACACTTCTCCTGAATCTCTTCACGCTGAATGTATTCTAGTCTTATTTTTTAAATCACGCTAGCCCCTTAAAATACATCTACTATACTTATTTTAACGTAAATCGCCCTGCACTCTCAGTATTCATCCCGTTTCTGACGATGTCGACAATTGTTTTTGAATTTTTCTGAACAGTTGAACTTTATTGTTCTGGCGACACGCGCAAAAAAAGCGCCCACGAAACGGCGTTTTGCAAAACGGTTCGTTTCGTGGGCAAGTTGTTCAGTTCTATTTGATCACGCTCGGTCGATCATTTCGCCCTTTTCGAGGCGAATGCCTTTGAGCCAGGCGCTGCCGCCCATCGGCTTTTTGCCTTCCGGCTGCACACTGACGAGTTCGACGCTCCCCTCGCCGCAGGCCAGAAACGGCGCACCGTCTCGCTCAAAAAGAGTTCCCGCTTCGGCGGAAACGTCGCTGCGGCGCGTCGCAAGCGTTTTCACACGCTTGCCGCGAAAGATGAAATACGCACCGGGCGCGGGCTGGAGACCGCGAACAAGGTTGTGGACGACGCTTGCGCTTTTCGCCGGATCAAGCCGCGTTTCCGCCTTGTCGATCTTCGGCGCAACCGTCGCGGCAGAGTCGTCCTGAGGTGTCAGCTGCGCTTGCTGCGCACGCAGTTCTTCAAAATGCCCGACAAACAGCGAACTGCCGAGGACAGCGAGACGATCGAAGAGTTCGCCGGCCGTCTCGTTTTCGCTGATAGCCACACGCGCCTGCTGCCAGACGGGACCGGCGTCCATCTTCACGACGAGACGGAACAGCGTCACGCCTGTCTCCGCCGCGCCGTCGAGGACCGCGCGCTGCACGGGGGCCGCGCCGCGGTAGAGCGGCAGAAGCGAAGGATGGATGTTGATGCAGCCGCATCTCGGACTGTTCAGCCACGGTTCGCCGATTTTCTGGCCGAAGTCGATCACAAGAATTGCCTCGGGCGGCGTCGCGGCGAAGGTCGCTTTCAGCTCTTCGTCACGGTTGACCGACTGGGAATGACGCAGAGGCAAACCGAGTTCCAGCGCCGCCTCTTCGACCGGCGAGGGCTTTGTTTTCAGGCCGCGACCGGCCACGCTGGGCGGAGCGGTGACGACAAGCGCGGGCGGATAGGCCCGCGCGATCTCGCGCAGGCAGCGGGCGGCAAAGTGTCCCGTGCCGAAAAACCAGATGTTCGCGCTCATGAGCGGTTTTTGAGCAGCTTTTTACGGATCATCTCGCGCCTGATGGGCGAAAAATGATCGATCAGGAGCTTACCCTCAAGGTGCTCAAGCTCGTGCTGGAACGCGCGCGCGGTAAAGCCCTCCGCTTCGTAGCGGCGCGGCGCTCCCGTCTCGTCCTGGCACTCGACGACGACGCGCGCGGCACGCTTGATCTCGCCGAAGATGCCGGGAAAGCTCAGGCATCCCTCTTCGCCGCCCTGCTCTCCCTCCATCGAGACGATGCGGGGATTGACGAGCACGTAGCGCGTGCCTTCGATGCAGACGACGGCAATCTTTTTCGACACGCCAACCTGCGGCGCGGCGATGCCTACGCCGTCGTCGTCCTTCATGACGATCGTCATCTCGTCCACAAAGGTTTTCAGGTCGGGACCGAAATCCGTGACCGGCTTTGTCGGTTTTCTCAGCACAGGATCGGGGAATTCAACGATTCTCAGACGCATTGTTTCTCTGTTTCCTCCTCAAAAAACTGTATTCTCTGCCGTTTTTGCGGCGTTTTACCCTTTGCGCCAGTATTTTTCGTCCTCAACGGGAAAGAGCTCGGAGCTGAACGAGTCGATCTCGCGCACCACGTCGAACATTCCCCGCGCGGCGATCAGCGCGTCGTGAAAGTCGATCAGCGCCTGCGCGCGTTCGACCCGACGTTCGGCTGCCATCGAGGCAGGGAGTTCGCTGAACGTGATCTCCAGATCGTCCTCGGCCGCGCCCTGATAACGCGAACCGAGCAGCTGCCGCTTGTGCGACCAGTCGAGCCGGTCAGCGGCGCAGCGGCAGAGCGAACCGAGAAAGACGCGGCTTTCCTCCAGCCCTTCAAACTGGCTCGCGCCGGCCGTGCACAGCGTGCGCAGGACGGCTGCGGCGCGGCGGGCAAGGACGAGCGCCTTGAAGAACTGTTTCGTCTCCGGGCCGCGCTTCACCACCGCGTTCGCGGCGGCGCTCTCCGCCAGTTCGTCGATCACATCGGCGCGGCGGGCCGATTGCAGGGCGGCAGCGGGCAGGTCGTTGTCGAACGCGGCCGCCGCGCTGTCGAGCGTGAACGCGAACGCCCGCAGGAATTCAAGAAAACATTTTTGAGCGGCCGTGAGGTCTTTTCGCTCAAAAAATTCAGGTCGGATCATTTCATTCACCGCCGTTTCGGGTATAATGAGAAGCGCCCGCGCGAAAACATTTTTCGCGCCTTTGCACATTATATGCCAACACGGGGCAAAAAAGAAAGGAGCAATCGCGCCTCATGAAAAAAGTCATATCGATCGCCGCGAAGCTGAAAAAGAAGCTGGCTCCGCTTGTCGATAAAAAGCTGGCCGGCTGCGAGGTGATCTGGCTTGAAGAGCTGGACGAAAACGCCCGCCGCGAGGCCATCCTCAGATCGGATGCGATGCTGGCCGCGCTCCTGACCGTCGAACTTTCGCCCGAAGAAAAGCAGCTGCTCGGTAATCTGAAAATGGTCCAGACGATGTCGGCCGGCGTGGATCAGATCGACTTTTCCGCGCTGCCCGAGGGCGTCAGACTGTACAGCAACACTGGCGGCTGGGCGCACGGCATGGCCGAGCACGCTCTGGCGATGGCCATGGCCTGCCTGCGGATGCTTCGCCCGCAGACGGAAGCGCTGGCCTGCGGCAAATTTGACATCTACGGCTACCCCATGCGCCTGATCTCGCAATGCCGCACGCTGATCGTCGGCTTCGGCGGCATCGGCCGCGAGGCGGCGAAACTGTTCAGGGCCCTCGGCGGCACGGTCGAAGCAGTCGGACGCACGGCGCCGCAAAGCGAACTGCTGGCCCGCGGCTGGGCCATGGCCGACATCGACGAAGCGTTCAAAGGCGCCGACATCGTACTGCTGACGCTGCCCTGCACCAACGAAACGCGGAACATGATCAACGCCCGCACGCTCGCGCTGATGAAGGAAGACGCGACGCTCGTGAACGTTGCCCGCGCCGGCCTGATCGAAAGGGCTGCGCTGGAAGCACACCTGAAAGCGCATCCGCGCTTCTTCGCGGCGCTCGACGTGTGGTGGAAGGAACGCAGCGCCTGGCCTGCCGACGGCGACAGCCTGCTGGCGCTGCCCAACGTGATCGGCACGGCGCATAACTCCTACATGTCGCCGAGCGCCAGCGCCGAAGCTGCCGAAAGCGCTCTCGACAACATCGCCGCGTTCCTCGAGGGCCGCCCCGTCAAAGGGCGCGTGCGGATCGACGAATACGTCGACGCGGGAGTATAGGCCATGCGCATCGCCACGTTCAACGTCAACTCGCTGCGCAGCCGCCTGCCGATCCTCGAACGTTGGTTGCCGTCTTCCGGCGTCGACGTGCTCGCCGCGCAGGAGACGAAAGCACAGGACGCGGATTTTCCGCTTTCCGCCGTCGAAGCGCTCGGCTACACGGCCGTCTTTCGCGGCGAAAAGTCGTACAACGGCGTCGCCATCCTCAGCAAAACCGCGCCCGATGAGGTGATCCACGGTTTTGACGAAGGCGAGCCTGTCTGGGACACAAGAATGATCGCCGCCCGCTTCGGCGGTTTGTGGGTGCTCAACACCTACGTGCCGCAGGGCAAAGAGATCACGCATCCCGACTATCAGGCCAAGAAAGAGTTTTTGAAACGCGCCGCCGCGTTTGCCGAACGTTTCACAAACGAAAAGCTGCTCTGGCTGGGCGACCTCAACGTGGCACCGACCGAGCTGGACGTGACCAATCCGAAGAACAAGCAGGACCACGTCTGCTTCGTCAAAGAGCTGCGCGATCTGTTTGCCGGCCTGTGCGCGCCGTTTCTGACCGACCTGCTGCGCCAGCACCATCCTGATGAAGAGCTGTATTCCTTCTTCGACTACCGCGTCAAAAACGCCCTTGCGCGCAACATCGGCTGGCGCATCGACCACATGCTCGCAACGCCGCCGCTTGCGCCGCTGTGTACAGCCTGCTGGATCGACACCGAACCGCGAGGCTGGGAAAAGCCGTCGGACCACACGCCGATGCTGGCGGACTTTGAACTGTAATTCAAATCCGACACGAAGGCATGAAGATACAAAGGGAAAACAGGGAAAATCTTTCAAACGTGAACCTCTTCGCGCCTTCGCTGCCACCCTGGACTCAAATTATTGACCTTCACAGAAAAGAGACGATACACATGAAATGGATGAGCGAACTGCTCCTGCCCGTCTCGCGCGGCAAGCCCGGCAAGATCCGTGACCGCGGTCTGGGGCGCATCGTTCAGGGCGGTTACGCGCTCTGGAACCCCAACGACGGGACCGTGATCCTCACGCCGATGGGAAAAGAGCTGTACAGTCGTGCCGAAAAATTCCTGCTGAACGCGCTTTCCGGCTTCAACCCGCAGCCCATCGACACGTGCGGATCGTCGCGCGGCGCACTTGACGCCGCCGTGCGCGTGGTGCGCCGCGCCGGCGACCTGCCTCTGCTTCTGGCCGAGCGGACGCGCGACCGTCTGGAACTGCTCGGTCTTCATGCCGACGCCGAGGCGGCCATGGAGATGTGCTCCGACGCCCTGCGTGCGACCGGCAGCGCCGTGTGCGCCTTCGATGTGCGCCTGCGCCGCGCCGACCGTCTGCTTGAGACGGGATACGCCATCGAGCTCTGCGCACGCACCGAGACGCCCATGCGCAGCGAAAACGGTTTTGCCTGCCCCGACTGCGGCTGGCTCGGCTTCGCCGACACGCCCTGCCGCCATGACGGCGAAGAGCTCGCCAAAAGCGAGCCGGCAGAACTGACACTGACGCCCACGCCCGACTGCTCCACGATCGAAGACCTGTGCGCGTTTTTCGGCATCTCTCCGGCGCAGACCGTGAAGTGCATGATCTACGCCGTCGAAGGACGCGGCCTCATCGCCGTCATCCTGCGCGGCGACCGCCAGGTCAGTCTGGAAAAGGTTCGCGCGGCACTGGGCGGCGGCGCCGTACGCCCCGCCGAACGGAGCGAGCTGGCCGTCGCCATGGGCGATTCGGCCGGCTACATGGGCCCCGTCGGACTGCCCGCGGCCGTGACGCTGCTGGCCGACGCAAGCGTTCCTGGCGTACAGAATGTTGTCGTCGGTGCGAACAAAGCCGGCTATCATTACACTGGCGCATGCTGGGGGCGCGACTTTGAGACGAGCAGCGTCTTCGACCTCGCCCTCGTTCAGGAAGGCGACCGTTGCCCCGTCTGCGGCTCTCCGCTGAAAGCAGCCGAGCTGCGCCGCGTCGCCCGCTTCCACCCCGTCGATCCGGTCTGCGCCGCCGAGCCCTCACTGACCTTCTTCAACGGCCAGAGAAAAGCGCACGTGCCCGCGTGGAGCGCGGAACTCGACCTGACCGCTTTCCTGTCCGCCGTCGCCGAATCCTGCGACACCCTGCCGCGCGAGCTGGCCCCGTTTGACACGTTCGTCTGCTGGGACGGCGACGAGGCGCCTGCGGCCCTTTCGCGCGTCATCGAGGCCCTTGAAGGCCGCGGCCTGTCCGTCGTCGCCGACGACCGCGGCGGAAAAGCCGCCGACCGCGAGGCCGAAGCTGCTGCACTGATGCCCCCGCAGACCGTGCGTTTTTCCGCCGGCGACGCTCCCGCGCTGACCGTGACCGAAAACGGCGCCTCGCGCGAATACGAGATCGAAGCGTTCATCGCCTCGCCCGAGGCGTAACGTCATAATCATTTACTCAAAGGAGAGTCCATCATGAGAAAAAGCCTCAGACTGAAACGCCTGCTCATCTCCGTCGTGCTGCTGCTGTGCGGCGTTTTCGCGCTCTATCCGTACCTCGCCTCGCGCCCCATGCGCAATCTGCGCAGGAGCGTGTCCGGACTGGAAAAGACGCAGGCGCAGTCCGTGCTCGGCGCGCTCGCTCTGGGCGAGAACATCGCCGCACGCGCCCGCGCCCTTGCCGCCAAAGGCGAGAACAAAGACGCTCTGACCGATCTGGCCGAGCAGCTTGAAAAAGAGACAAAACAGCTGAAAACCGCGCTGCTGACCATGTCCGAACGGGCCACGAAGCTCACCGAGGAAGCCGCACGCCTTTACGCCCCGCTTGACGAGCGTTTGAACCGCGTCATTCTGAGCATGACGGAAGGAGCCAAATAACATGCCGTTCGACCTCACCCCCGAAAACGCCGCGCGTTTCAGCCGCGATGCCAGCGCCCTGGTGCGCGGCTACATCGCCGCGCAGAACGATGTGTTCAAGTTCTCGTTCATGCGCGCTCTCGGCCTGAAAAAGCCTGACGCCGCCAAAGCCGCCGCAGACGCTTCTCCCCTGCTCGACAAGACGCACGCCATGCTCGAAGAGGTGCGCGAGCTGAAACTGGACGCCAACGAGCCCCTCGGCGCCTTCTTCATGACCATGCGCCCCTACCTGCGCGCGCTCGAAGAGGCGATGACGTTCTTCATCAACTTCTGCGGCAAGATCGACACCGCCCAGAAAGATCAGCACAGCCGCTACTGGAAGGAAACTTACAAAGCCGACCTGCTCGAGCTCCAGCATAAAGAGCAGGAATACCTGAAGATCGGCCTCGAACTGAACGAGAAATGGAAGGCGCTGAAAGGCGCGCAGTAACTGATACCCAACCGTAGGGACGGGCTCATGTGCCCGCCCGAGCCTGCTCACGGCTCCGCAATTTCAGACACACACAAAACAGCCGGAACACGATAGACCTTTTTCACAGTCCCCCGCGTTCCGGCTGTTTTGTTTCTCAAGATGATTTTACCTTCGACACAAGTTCCGCAATCTGACTGCAAAGCGTTTACAAATAGATCTCAAGGATTTCTTATACGATTTCATTATAATTGTTTTTCTTAGTCTCTTTGTGACTTCGTGTTATAGTTTTTGAATCTGTCTTTGCATAAAACATCGGCCGTCGGGAAAGCCCGGCGGCCGATGTAACGTTCTTATGACTGCTGCAGTGTTTCCAGCGCCCTCTTTGCCGCGCCCTGTTCGGCAAGCTTGCGGCTGGGGCCGGTGCCGCGGGCCAGTTCTTCGCCGCCGCGCAGCACGCGCACGGTGAAGGTGGGTTCGTGCTCGGGACCTTCGCGGCCCAGCAGTTCATAGCGGGGCGTTTCGCCGCCGCCTTCCTGGCAGTGCTGCTGCAAGGCGGTCTTGGCATCGAGCTGCGGGGGGCGTTTGCAGTCCGCAGGACGGGAGGCGACGAACGACTTTACGGCGTCGAGCCCGCCGTCAAGGTACAGCGCGCCGATGACGGCTTCAACGGCGTCGCCGATCATGTTGTCGGTGACGCTGTCGCGGGCGCCTTTGCCGGCACGAAGCAATGTGTCCACGCCGATCGCGCGTCCCCACGCAGTGAGCGCTTCCTCGCGCACAAGCGACGATCTCTCGCGCGTCAGGTCGCCCTCTTTGGCACCGGCACGCGTTTTGAACAACTGTTCGCTGATGATCAGTTCCAGCACGGCATCGCCAAGAAACTCAAGGCGTTCGTTCCACCCCGGCAGTCCCAGTTCGTGCGCGTACGATGAGTGAGTGAGCGCTTCGTCAAGAAGAGCCGGATCGGCAAATTCATGTCCGATCCGGCTCATAAAATCACGCAGCGAGGCAATCCGCGCGCGTTCTCGTTCGTTCATCACGCTTCGTACTTCTGCAAGGCGAGCACGCCGTTGTGGCCGCCGAAACCGAAGTTGTTGACGAGGATGCGGCGCACGTTGGCGTCGTACTTCGTCTCGGCGACGACGTTGACGTTGCACTCGGGGTCGGGCGTGTCGTAGTTGCGGGTCTTGTGGACGATACCCTGGTCAAAGGCCTGGAGCGATGCACACACGGCAACTGCGCCGGCCGCGCCGAGGGTGTGTCCGAAAAGCGACTTGGTAGAAGTAACCAGCGTCTGAGACGCCTTGTCGCCGAGCAGGTTGTTGATGGCCCGGCTCTCCATGATCTCGTTGAGATGGGTGGACGTGCCGTGAGCGTTGACGAGATCGACACCGTCCCAGCCGGACTGGCGCATGGCGATCTCCATCGCGCGGGTCGCGCCGACGCCTTCGGGATCGGGAGCGGTCAGGTGATAAGCGTCGCACGTCGCGCCGTAGCCGGTGAGCTCGCCGTAGATGTGCGCGCCGCGCTTTTTGGCATGCTCAAGCTCTTCGAGCACGACGACGCCGGCGCCCTCGGCAACGACGAAGCCGCAGCGGTCCTTGTCGAACGGGCGCGAGGCGTGCTCGGGGTCGTCGTTGTGGGTGGAGCACAGGGCCTTCATCGACGCGAATCCGGCCACGGTCAGGCCCATGACGCAGGCTTCCGCACCGCCGGCCAGCATCACGTCGGCATCACCGCGCTGAATGGCATAGCCGGCTTCGCCGATGCTGTTGATCGACGAGGCGCAGGCGGTGACGAGGCACATGTTGGGGCCCTT
>JAEEUD010000279.1 GCA_016286835.1 Pyramidobacter sp.
TCTCCAAGCTCGTCGCGGAGGTCAACGTCGCAGACGGCGCTGCCGAGATCGCGTCCGAGCATGGCGACGTCACGCTGAAGGCGGACACCCGAAGCGGCCTCTCTGCTGCCGATCTCGATGCTGCGATGAATGAAGTCCAGCAGCAGGCGATCGAGGCCCTTCAGGCGGCCGCTGCGGCCAAGCAGAACGGTGCGGAGACCACTCCCGTCCCTTCGTTCTCGACGGAACTCTTCGGCATCGACCCCGGCGCGCAGTTTGCCACGACACATGCCAAAGTGAACGTCGGCAAAGGCGCGAAGCTCTCTGCCGGCCGCGACATCACGCTCGATGCCTATTCCGAAAACAACTACACGGATCTCAGCGAGGCCTATACCGGCTCGCCGTGGAATGGGCTACCGCTCATTGGCAACAATCTGCCGGCTCTCCCGGCTCTGAGCTTCGCGCACGAGGAAAATACGGCCGAAGTCACCGTGGACGAAAATGCCTCTCTGACTGCCGACCACGACGTGAACATTGACGCGAATGCCGTGATGTACGTCTCCGAAGGCGCGACGATGCGCATTTCCCGCGGCCGCATCCTGTCGTCGTTCCTTGGCGCGATCACGCCGAAAGCCAATGCGCTGAACAACATCCCGGTTGCGGCGGCCACCTACACCGGCGCCAACAACAGGGCGTCTGTCACGATCAAGGGCACGGTCACGGCCCAGAACGATATCCAAGTCAATGCGGCGGCCACGCAAAACGTAGAGAGCGTCACCGAACTGGTCCAGAACCCCGGTGCCAACGGTTCGACCAACTTCGCGTTCGCGTTCTCCTACAACAACATCGACAACAATGCCGAAATCACGGTCGGCGAGCGCTCGGTCATGACCGCCGGCGATGACCTCGTCATCCGCTCCCGTGCCGACGATGACACGTCTGTCGAGGTCAAAAACAGCGCCGGAGCTTCCGCGGCCCTGATCGTGGCCCTCAACATCGCCGACGTCGAATCGTATGCCAAAACGACGATCAACGGCTCGCTGACAGCGAATGACCACGATCTGACTGACGACACCAATACGACCGTCAATTTCTTCGGACGCGAGCTGAGCTCTCCCACGGGAGGACTGATCGTCGATGCCGAACACACTTCAGGGCGTCTCATTGCTGCGACGGACAGCTCGGTGGGGCGCATCGTCCCGTTTTTTAAGGCCTTCACGGTCTCGGTGCCGAAGACTCAAACTGTGACCAACGCGATAGGGATCGGCAAGAACCTCGTCGCGATCTTCAAGGGAGCGTTGGGCAAAAATGGCGGCGGCAACGGCAGCAGCAACGACAGCAAGGGGCTGCTCAATCAGGTCCTCGGTTTTGAGCTCAACAAAAAGCTGACCGGCGGTTTGGCGGGCACGTTTGCCGATGTCGATGTCGGCGCCGCGGTCACGATCGGCAGCACCGCGTCCCTGACCAGCGGTGGCGACATGACGATCAACGCGAATTCGGAAATCGCCGACACCAACTTGCAGACGACAGGCGCCTCGCGCTCCATTGCCCATGAAAATGCCACAGACAACGCAGCCGCTCAGGTCGCTCTGTTCGACAACACGGCAACTGTCACGATTGAAAGTGCCGAGAGCGAGAAGGCGCTTTCGGCCGGCGGCGATCTGAACATCACCGCCAATGCGTTCAAGGATTACGGCCGTGTCCGGTCGATGGTGACAAAAGTCGTCAACTCATATAATCAGCTTCTGTCAGACTGGTCGAACATCCAGACGATGTATACGGCAATCAGCAAGTATGGCTTTGCGGATTTTGCCGAAGGTGTGCTCGAAAAGACGGTTGCCGATAATCTCACCAATGTGAAAAACTCTTTCGCTTCTCTGATGGCGACGATCACAGCTCTTAAGGAAAGGATGGAGGGCATCGCCGTCACCGCTGGCGATCTCAGCCAGACCAGCACCTGGGAGGCGCTCGGAGCAGGCGATAATTTTAAGGAGGTCGCGGGCAACTCGTCGCAGACCGTCATCGGCCTGTGCCTCAAGGCAATGCAGGATGTCGCAACGATCTCTGCGGGGATCACGACGATCCAGGACACGTTTACACAGGCAACCACACCAGATACGTCGGCGATCCAGGCCGTTGTCGCTCCGTTCACGAATACCGCATCGTCGGCCATCACGCTCCTGACGAGCGGACTGGATTTCATCTCGCCGGGCAACTATTCCGACTTCTTCGTTTCGACAAAGGCCAACGACGCCAGCGCCGTGTACAATGCCGTACGCGATGAGACGGATCAGGTCACGAATCTGGTCGAGAATACTGCGGAAGGAGCTTCCGCGCAGATCTCTGCCGGCGGCAATCTGAACGTCTCGACGATGAACAATATCGGCATCGTCTCGATCGGCAAACGGGACCTGAGTGCCGGCGCCGATCTGACCGTTGAGGCGAACACCGAATCGGAGACGGTCACGCTGGCTGGTCTCCAGCTGATGCTGTTCAATTCGAAATCGGCTCAGGGCGGCTCAGCCCTTGCCGGAACGCTGAATTTCCAGAATGCTGACCTCGACTCGATCGTTACCATTGCCGACGGCGCACGCCTGACGGCCGGAAACGCTGACGACAACAAACTGACCGTCGAAGCGACGGGCGACAACGAGCTGTACGAGATCGCGATGAGCGCCGGCAAGGGCGCGAACGCGTTCTCAGGCGCGCTGTCCTTCATGTGGGGACATGGCAACAACGTCGTCGCCATTGACGACGGCGTCAGGCTGGAAGCTCCGTCGATCGTGGTCCTGAGCAACGGCGACACGATCGCCGCGGAGTTCGTCGGCGGCCTCGGTCT
>JAEEUD010000280.1 GCA_016286835.1 Pyramidobacter sp.
AGTGCACTGCGCGCGCGTACCGGCTGCGGAATGATGGACTGCAAAAAGGCGCTCGTGGAGTGCAACGGTGACGCTGAGAAGGCGATCGACTTCCTTCGTGAGAAGGGCCTTGCCAAGGCCGCCAAGAAGGCTGATCGCAACGCCAAGGACGGCCGCATCTTCTCCTACATCCACAACACCGGCAAGGTCGGCGTGATGGTGGAGATCGACTGCGAGACCGACTTCGTCGCCAAGACCGAAGACTTCCAGCAGCTGGGTCACGATGTTGCCATGCATATAGCCGCTTCGAATCCGCAGTATGTCGCGCCCGAGGACGTCCCCGCTGACGTGCTCGATCGCGAGAAGGCGATCTATCGTGAACAGCTTGCCGCCGAAGGCAAACCCGCTCAGATCATCGACAAGATCCTTGAGGGCAAGGTTCGCAAGTTCTACGAGCAGGTCTGTCTGCTTGAGCAGCCCTGGATCCGCGACGACGAGAAGAAGATCAAGGATCTCGTCATCGAACAGATCGCGAAAATGGGCGAGAATATGAAGATTCGCCGCTTCTCTCGTTTCTCGATTGGCGAATAAGACTGCCTTTTTGAGGTACAGGGTTCTGCGGAGCTCTGTACCTTTTTTTGCAACGTCGGCGTGAACGCCGTTGTAGGTCGGTACGTGCGCTTCAAGCGTGCGAATGTGGAAGAGGAGGCGCGAAGGATGAAGTATAAAAGAGTGCTGCTGAAACTTTCCGGTGAAGTCCTGGCGGGGGAGCAGGGATTCGGTCTTGATTTCCGGGCAATCGACCGCATGTGCGAGCAGATCGCGCAGGTGGTGTCCGACGGAATCCAGCTTGGTCTTGTCGTCGGCGGAGGCAACTTCATGCGCGGCCGTCAGGCTGTGGAAGAAGGCATTGAACGCTCCCAGGCCGATTATATGGGCATGTTGGGCACGGTCGTCAACGCCTTGGCGCTTCAGGATGTCCTTGAGCGCAAAAACGGCATCCCTACGCGTGTGCTGACCGCGATCGAGATGCGGCAGGTCGCCGAGCCGTACATTCGCCGCCGCGCTCTGCGCCATATCGAGAAGGGGCGTGTCGTCATTTTTGCTGCCGGCACCGGATCGCCGTATTTTTCCACTGATACCACCGCAGCTCTGCGCGCAGCCGAGATCGGAGCGGAATGTCTGGTCAAGGCGACGAAAGTCGACGGTATTTACGATAAAGATCCTTTCAAATTCTCCGACGCCGTCAAATTTGAACGTCTGTCCTACATGGACGCGCTGCAAAAGCGCATCGAAGTGATGGACGCTGCTTCGTTCTCACTGTGCATGGAAAACAAAATCCCCATCGCCGTGCTCAATGTCCTTGTCGAGGGCAACCTGCGTGCCTTTTTGATCGAAGGACGCAACATCGGTACGATCGTCTCGAAATAAAACACTATTAAAGGAGATGTTTACACATGGCTGATTTCAATCTTGAAGAGAAGATGCAGAAGGCTTTGGAGCACCTTGATTCGGAATTCCAGGGCATCCGCACCGGCCGCGCTCATCCCGGTCTTGTTGACAGCGTCAAAGTCGATTATTACGGCTCGCCCATGCCTGTCAAGCAGCTTGCCAACGTTACGGTCCCCGAGCCCCGCGTGCTGCTGATCGCGCCTTTTGACAAGAGCGCTACGAAACTGATCGAGAAGGCCATTCTGGCTGCGAACATCGGCATGACCCCAAGCGTTGACGGGAACAACATCCGTCTTGTCGTGCCCGAGCTGACCGGAGAGCGCCGCAAGGAGTTCGTCAAAATGGCCGCGAAACTGGCTGAGGAGGCGAAAGTTGCCCTGCGCAACATCCGCCGCGACGCGAACGACGCTTATAAGAAGCAGGAAAAGGCTTCGGAGATCACCGAGGACGATCTGAAAAAGCTTCTTGATGATGCACAGAAGACGACCGACAAGTTCATCGCCAAAGTGGACGAGGAATTCAAGAAAAAGGAAAAAGAGATCCTCGCGAAATAACGCCATATAAAACGACAGCCCGCGAATCCGATTGCCGGATCCGCGGGCTGTTTGTTGTCAGTCAGCTTAGTGTTATTACAGGGACAGGAAGGGCAGCCACCAGGAGCTGCTTTCCTTGAGCAGGAAGAGGAGCGCGAGCAGCCAGAGGATGGGGCTGATCTGCTTGGCCTTGCCGGTCAGCAGCTTTGTTGCCACGTACGTCAGCGTGCCGAACTCGATTCCGTTGCCGATGCTGTAGGTAAAGGGCATGACAAACACGGCGACGGCGGCGGGGATGGCCTCGGAGAAGTCGCTGAAATCAAGATCGCGAAGGCTCATCATCATGTAAACGCCGACGATAACGAGCGCAGGGGCCGTAGCGGCACCGGGCACCATGGAAACGACGGGGCTGAAGAACATTGCCAGCAGGAAGAGTACGGCGACGGTGAGCGCAGTCAGTCCGGTGCGGCCGCCCTGCTCAACGCCGGAAGCGCTCTCGACGAACGACGTGACCGTTGTCACTCCCATCACGGCACCGGCTGAGGTAGCTACGGCGTCAGCGAGAAGGGCCTGACGCGCGCGGGGGAGGTTGCCTTTTTCATCGAGCAGTCCGGCACGCATACTGACACCGACAAGCGTTCCGACCGTGTCGAAGAAATCGACGAAGAAGAACGTGAAGACGATTCCCCAGAAGGTTGCCGAGCCGATCATCGAGAAGTCCATCTTCATAAAGATAGGCATGATCGAAGGAGGCATGGAAACAAACGACTCGGGAATCTTGGACAGGCCGGCAGGAACGGAAGCGGCAGTTGCGGCAAGGATGCCCCAGAGGATCG
>JAEEUD010000281.1 GCA_016286835.1 Pyramidobacter sp.
GTACATCAGCACACCGCCGGCGAGGTGCAGGGCCTCGAAGACGTTGACCTTGTAGCCGAGCTTGGCGAGGTCGCCGGCCACGGTGAGGCTGGAAGGTCCGGAACCGATCACGGCCACTTTGCCCTTGCCGTTGTAGGGCACGGGCGCGGGCTTGGGATCGTTCTGCGCGGCTTTCCAGTCGGCGGCGAAACGCTCCAGCTTGCCGATGGCGACGGGCTCGTTGTTCACACCGGTGACCTTGTCCTTGATGCGGCCGACGGTGCAGACGCCCTCGCACTGCTTCTCCTGCGGGCAGACGCGGCCGCACACGGCGGGCAGGGCGGTGGAGCTGCTGAGGATGTCGAACGACTTCTGGAAGTCGCCTTCCTTGATGGCGGCGATGAAATCGGGGATCTTGATGGAGACGGGGCAGCCCTTCATGCACGGCGCGGTGGGGCAGTGCATGCAGCGGGCGGCTTCCTTCATGGCCTCTTCGGCGGTGTAGCCGAGGCAGACTTCTTTAAAATTGCGGGCGCGGACTTTGGGGTCCTGTTCGGAAATCGGGGTCTTCTTCGCAGTGATCGCCATATTATTCACCTACTTCAGCTTTATACTTGTCGAGGGAGATCTTCTCCTCGTCCTTGTACTGGCGCAGTCTCGTCATGAACTCGTTCCAGTTCACGCCCCAGCCGTCGAACTCGGGACCGTCGACGCAGGCGAAGCGGATCTGGTCGTTCACGGTGACACGGCAGCCGCCGCACATGCCCGTGCCGTCGATCATGATCGGGTTGAGCGACACCCAGCAGGGGATGTTCAGCTCTTTGGCCTTGAGCGAGGCGAACTTCATCATGATCGAGGGGCCGATCGCCCAGCAGTAGTCGATCTTCTCGCCGCGCGCGTGGAGCATGTCCATGGCCGTGGTGACGACGCCCTTGATGCCGTAGCTGCCGTCGTCGGTGGTGACGATCAGCTCGTCTGAGTATTTGGCGCACTCTTCCATCATGATGACGAGGTCCTTGGTACGGCCGCCGAGAATGGTGATCACCTTGTTGCCGGCCTCTTTCAGCGCCTTGATGATGGGGAAGAGCGCGGCGATGCCGACGCCGCCGCCGATCATCAGGACGGTGCCGTAGTTTTTCACCTCGCTGGGCGTGCCCAGAGGCCCGAGGATGTCGTGGATGCAGTCGCCCTCATTCAGCTTTCCGAGCGCTGTCGTCGTCTTGCCGACAGTCTGGAAGATCATGCGGATGCGCCCGCCCTCGGGATCGTACTCGGCGACGGTGAGCGGGATGCGCTCGCCGTGCTCGTCCACGCGAAGCACGCAGAACTGGCCGGCGCGTCCGTTGCGCGCGATCCGCGGCGCGTCGATCCAGATGTCGAACTCGTTGGCCGCGAAGGCTTTCTTGGAAAGAATCTTGAACATACAACGTCCCCCTGTCAAAAGTATTCAAGTCGAACCGGAAAATATTCCCCTTAAATTTCCCTGTAGCCGAAAACTGGGAAAACGAGTAGAATAGAACACAAGAGCCGTTTGATTTTTACGGCTGCTCGTTTGTCAATCATTATAGCGCCTAAAACGAGTTTTACAACCGCCTGCGGAGAGATTTCATTCGTTTGCTGTTATTTTTCCTCATTAGTGCGGAATTTGGCATTGACCGCGCCTTGATTTTCGCGCGGACGCGGATTTATTTGGCTCACAAATATCTTTATTACAAAAGGAAGGAATCATCATGCTCAACGTGAAACTGACGCGTGGCGCTGCGGCGGCTGTCTGCGGTGCGGAGAAGAAAGAAGCGGCTGCGGCCGCGTGGAAGACCCTGCTTGACGGCGCTGCCGCCGGCAAGAACGGTTTCGGCTGGATGAACCTGCCCGAGGCGGACATCTCCGGCCTCGTGGCGATGGGCAAAGATCTGCGCAAGTACAGCAACATCATCGTCATCGGCATCGGCGGCTCGGCTCTGGGCCTGCAGATGCTCATGAACGCCTTCTGCGAGCCGTGCTATCCGGCCCTGCGCGCGCCGGGGCAGCCCGTGCTGTTCGTCGCCGACAACGCCGACGCCGAGAGCAACGAGGCCATCTGGAAGCAGGTCGATCCCAAGAACACTGCGATCCTCGTGGTGAGCAAGTCGGGCCGCACGCTGGAAACGCTGAGCGGCTTCCTGTTCTTCCGTGAGCGCCTCTTTGCCGCTGTGGGCGAGAAGGCCGAAGAGCGCATCTACTTCATCACCGACCCGGTCAAAGGCTTCCTGCGCGCCTACGCGAACGAAAAGCACAACGCCTGCGCCGTGCTGCCTGAGGACACGGGCGGACGCTATTCCGTGTTCTCTTCCTGCGGCCTCGTCGCCGCCGTGGCGCTGGGCATCGACGCGCAGAAGCTGCTCGACGGCGCGGCTGCGATGAAAAAGGCGCTGCTGGCCGCCCCTGCCGGTGAGGATCTGGCTTCGACGCTGGCGTGGGAGACGTTTGACGGCATGAAGAAAGGCCGCAACATCACCGTCTTCTGGGCCTACGGCGACCGCCTGCGCCAGATGGGCGAGTGGTTTGCGCAGCTGTGGGGCGAGAGCATCGGCAAGGACGGCATCGGCATGACGCCGCAGTGCGCCCTCGGCTCGATCGACCAGCACTCGCAGCTCCAGCTCTACGCCTGCGGCCCCGCCGACAAGTTCTTCTTCTTCCTGTCGACGAAGCCCGGCAACCGCGCGCCGCTTTCCGTGCCGAACGAGAAACTGTTTGACGAAGCCCAGTACATGAACGGCATGTCACAGGAGTTCATCCTCGAGTGCGAGCGTCGCGGCGTTGCCGCTTCGC
>JAEEUD010000282.1 GCA_016286835.1 Pyramidobacter sp.
CTCACCGACTCGCACGGACGGGCCGTTGATTTCCGCAACACGATCGTCGTCATGACCAGCAATCTCGGCGTGCGCGAGCTGGCTCATTCCGGCCTCGGCTTTTCGCCGTCGCTGGAAGCCGAGCGCAAGAAGCAGGCCGATTCGGTGCTGAACGCCGTGAAGCAGTTCTTCCGCCCCGAGTTCCTCAACAGGATCGACGCGCAGCTCGTCTTCCACTCGCTCACGGCCGAGCAGCTCGATCAGGTGTTCGACATCATGCTCGGCGATCTCAGATCGCGCCTTGACGAGCGCGGCATCACGCTCGACCTTGACCGCGGCGCCCGCAGTCTGCTGCTTGATGAGGCCGCCGCGCAGAACCAGGGCGCGCGTCCCCTGCGCCGCCTGATCGAGGCGAAGATCGAGGATCCGTTGTCCGACCTGATCCTTTCCGGCGTGCCGCAGGGCGCGACGATCAACGGCGAGCTGAAAAACGGCGAGCTGTCGTTCAAAGTCCGCGCTTCGCGCCGCCGCCGCGCCAAAAAGCCTGTCGTCGAGGTCGAAGCCGAAGTCGTCGAAGAATAGCCGAAGCTGCGATCCGGCTCCGACTCCAAGGAAATCAAAAGTTAAAGCGAAACCGCCCCGCAAGACGGTTTCGCTTTTTTACGGACTCGGAATAAACGGCGGCCGAACGTGCTATAATACGCTCTGCTGTGCGAATGATGCCGTGACTTCGTGCTTCCGAGTTATTATAAAGGAGGAGTTCTTTTGAAATACCTGCTCTCAATCCCGCTTTTCGGGTCGCTCGTCAACGCCCTGACGATCATCGTCTGCGGCTTCGCCGGTTCTGTGCTGCGCAGCCGCGTCCGCGCGGACATCATGGAGCTGCCGAAGCAGTGCCTCGGCCTGTTTTCCGTCGTCATCGGCGTCGGCATGGCTCTGAAGACGCAGAACATGCTCGTTGTCGTCTTTTCCCTCTGCGTCGGCAGCATCATCGGCGGACTGATCGACATCGACGGACGCATCGAACGCATGATCGAGCGCGTCCAGAACAAGCACAAGGACCTTGGCTCCAACTTTTCCCAGGGCTTCGTCACGGCGATGCTGATCTTCTGTATCGGCTCGATGGCCGTGCTCGGCGCGTTTGAAGAAGGCCTGGGCGGCTACCCGACGCTGCTGCTCACCAAATCGATGATGGACGGGCTGATGTCGATCGCTCTCTCGGCCACGTTCGGCTTCGGCGTGATCTTCTCGGCCATCCCCGTCTTTCTCTACCAGGGTGGACTGACGCTCGCGGCCCGCGTCATCCAGCCGTACATGACCGAAGCCGCGACGATCGAGATGACCGCGACCGGCGGCGTCATGCTCCTGGGCGTGGGGCTGTCGATCCTCGGCCTCGTCAAGCTCAAGCTGATGAACGCGCTGCCCGGACTTGTCATTGCCGTCGTGCTCGTGCGACTTTTTGTCGAATAGTTTTTTGCTTATAAATCGGGAGGAACCTCTGGTTTCCTCTCTTTTTTGTGCGTTTCTGTGGTAGAATAGCGGCGCTTTCTATTATGACACCGACCGGGAGGTTTTATCCGTGCAGTTTCAGAAATTCGACGTTTCCAAGTACAAGGAGTACAAGGACTATTGGTTGCGATGTGACGAATATTCGTCCGACATGAGCTTTGTCATCCTCTGGGCGTGGCAGGACTTTTTCGGCTATGAGATCGCCTGGGAGCCGGAACTGCTCTGGATGCGCCAGACGAAGCCCGATCTTAAATGGCTCGCTCCGGCGGGGAGCTGGCAGAGAAACGACTGGGAAAAGCAGCTTCTCGACCACGTCGGCGCGGAAGCCGATTTCATCGACGTGCCCAAGGCGCTTGTGACCACCTGGCAGGAGCAGCTGGGCGACAGGATCACGGCCGTCGAGGACCGCGCCGGATTCGAATACCTGTACAGCGTCGAAGAACTTGCCACGCTGGCAGGCAACAAGCACATGAAGCGCCGCAACCGCGTCAACAAGTTCCGTCGCGAGCACGACGCGCGCTATCTGACATTGACGCCGGAGATGACCGGGCGCGTGCGCGAACTGCAGCAGTCGTGGACGCACGACGAAAACGAGTTCATGACGAAGATGCTGGCCGCCGAGGGAGAAGGCATCCTGCGCGTGCTCGACCACTGGACCGAGATGGACATGATCGGCGGCGCCATCGAACTGGACGGACGGCTGATCGCCTACACGCTGGCCGAGCCCGTGAACGACGACCTGATCATGATCCACTACGAAAAGGGCCTGCCCGAGTTCCACGAGGTGTATCAGGTCATCAACAAGGACTTCTGCGCCAACGACGCGAAGACGTTCAAGATCGCCAACCGCGAGGAAGACATGGGCGACGAAGGCCTGCGCCACGCCAAACTCGCCTACGGTCCCTGCGGGTTCGTTGAGAAGTACGATGTCCACTGGAAATTCAATTAATAATTAGAAATTAGTAATTAGTAATTATAACCGTGCTGCGAGCGCGCTTTCTTGGGGTAGAGCGTTCGCAGCACGGTTTTTTTGTGGAGAGAAAGAGAAAAGAGTGCTGAGATAAAACTCAGCACTCCTAAGCAAATGTTTTAATTATTAATTGCTAATTATTAATTACTAATTGATTTTGATCTCAGCGTGATGATCGTAATCTCCGCCGGGTCGAAAAGACGCAGCGGGAAGCCGTTCCAGAGCGAGGTCCCGGGGCTGTTGAACAGCTTCATGCCGTCCACGTCGTACCAGCCTCTGACGTAGCCTTTGTTGAAC
>JAEEUD010000014.1 GCA_016286835.1 Pyramidobacter sp.
GATGCACTTGGAGCGGTCATAGTTGAGACGTCCGCGGAAACGACCGTAGGTCGGAACGGGAGGATTCAGCTTGACCTTGCCCTCGGCGGCTGCGGCAAGCGCGTCGGTCACCGAGTCGGGCATGCGCTTGACAGGGAAATTGCGGCACAGGCACTTCTGCAGAAGCTGGCGGAGAACCGTCAGAGACATCGCGTTAAACATGGGGTGATCTCTCCTCTCTTTCGCCTAGTGAAGCATGACCTCAACGGTCACAAGGATCATGCCGGCCAGCGACAGAACGCCCACGTAGAACCAGTAGAAGCGCGAAGCCTGCCAGATCTTCAGACGTCCGAAAATGCTGCGCAGGTACGTCACGCCCACGAGCGACGTGCCAAGCACCTTGACCCAGAACCACAGGAAATCGCCCACGAACGCCACAGCGGCGGGAGCCTTGCCGGCAAACAGCGTGCCGGGGAAGAACAGAGCCACGATCAGCGCCGAGAAGGCGATCGAACGAAGCGTGATCGACAGGTTGACGACAGCCAGCGTGACGCCGGAGAACTCAACGGTCATACCTTCGAGGATCTCCGTCTTCGCCTCGGCGATGTCCATCAGTCCCGTGCCGCTCTCGCCGGGCGAGACCATCAGCGCGGAGATGACGAAGCAGACCAGACCGATGAAGCCGATCCAGCCGACAAGCCCCCACGGGCTGTACTGCTGGTACGTGCTCAGGTCAAACGGAGCGGCGGGAATGCCGGCCTTGCTGACGAGCCAGGCGAGCGTTCCGACGATGATCGCCGTCGGCACTTCAAAGCTCATCATCATGACGACTTCACGCTGCGCGCCGACGTTGGCGATCGGCGAACCGGACGCAAACGCTGCCATGGCAAGGCAGATGCTGGCAGCCGTGATCAGATAGAGCACCGTGATCACGTCGCCGTGACCGCCGAGAACGGCCGGCACGGACCCCATGGGGATGTAGAGGAAAGTCATGAGGATAAAGGCCAGGCTGAGCACGGGGGCGCCGTTGAACATCCAGCCCACGGCGCGGCGCGAGGTGATGTTTTCCTTGCCGAGCAGCTTGAGGAAGTCATAGAACCCCTGATGCAGAGGCGGTCCGACACGGCGCTGCATCCTCGCGTGACCGATGCGGTCAAGCGCCTGGAAGTACAGCGCAAACAGCGTCACAAACAACGCGAGCAGAACTGCGAGAACGATTTTCAGCACGATCATCATTTGCCCATCCTCCTCCTCAGTTCAGCGGTCTTCTGACGGCTCATCTTCAGCAGCTCGTCCTTCGTGTACACAGCCTTGCGGTTGCTCGTACGGTCGGTGACGATCATACGCTCGGTGCAGGAGATGCACGGATCGACGCTGTTGATGATCAGCGCCGCGTCAGCGATCTCGTTGCCGATGAACATCAGCGGCCAGGCCTGCGAGTTGGCATACGTGGGAGCGCAGATCTTCCACATGTACACGTTCTCGTCGCCCTTTTTCAGTTCGACGGCGTGCGTGACAGCGCCGCGAGGAGCTTCGATGCAGCCGTAGCCGAAGCCTTCGGCCATCTTCATCTTGGCCAGACCGGCAACCGGCTTGGGGAACGCCGCGATCGGACCGGCAGGGAGACCGTCGAGGATCTTCTCGAGCAGATCGAGCGACTGATACACTTCGAGCAGACGCACCAGATAACGGTCAAGCACGTCGCCGTGGACCTCACCGAAGTAGTCCTGCGGCACGATCGACTTGACGGGGATGTCAGCGTAGGCGTCGTAGGGCGAAGACTCGCGCACGTCAGCGCGTACGCCGCTGCCGCGGCCGGTGGGGCCGATCGAGTTGAGACGGACGGCGTCAGCCTCGGGCAGCACGCCCACGTCGCGCAGACGAGCCTTGACAACGGGGTCGTTGATGACGGCGTCGTAATAAGGCTGGAACTCGTTGCGGTAGTAAGCGATCAGATCGCGGGTAACACGCTCCACTTCCGGCGTCACGTCCCAGCGCACGCCGCCGATGGCAGTGACGGCGTAGTTGACGCGGTTGCCGGTAAGCGCTTCAAGCGCATCCATGACCTTCTCGCGCAGCGCCATGCCGAGATGGAAGGCGCTGTCAAAGCCGATCGAGTAGCAGGCGACGCTCAGCCAGAGGATGTGCGAGTGAACGCGCTCGAGCTCAAGCACGAGCGAGCGGATGTACTGCGCGCGCACGGGCGTGGCGATCTGAGCAGCGTCTTCGACAGCCTTGGCGTAGGCGATCGAGTGCGAGAACGAGCAGATACCGCAGACGCGCTCGGCCAGGTAGATGTTCTGGATAGGGTTGCGCTCGCGGCTCATGTACTCGATGCCGCGGTGGATCGCACCGGGACGCACGTTCGCGTCGACGATGCGTTCGCCTTCGATGTCGAGCCAGGCGGTCACGGGCTCCTTCAGTCCCACGTGAGCGGGACCGATGGGAAGTTTATAGGTCTTAGTCATCACGAGACCTCCTAGTTAAGCTCACGGACGAGCGGTGTGCCGTCGGGCGCGTTCTTGCCGTCCGGGCCCTTCTCGTCGCGGCGCCAGGGCAGGATCGAACGGTCCCAGTCATCGGGCAGGAACACAAGTTCCTTGTTGGGCTGGCCGTCGTGATCGATGCCAAGCATCTCGAACATCTCACGCTCGCTGTACCCGGTGCCGGGGTTGCGGCTGTGCAGCGACGGAATGACAAGATCACTCTTGGGAACGTGCACCGTCACCGTGACGGTCACTTCCTTGCCGCGGCCTTCGCGGCGGAACAGCGAGAAGTGGCTGATCTGACGGATCGTCTCGCCGTCGTCGTTGCCGCTCATCACGTGGAAGTGCGGGAAATCCAGCTCGCCGAGCGCGTCTACGAGATCGAGGAACTTCTCGCGCGTCACGGTCACGAGCAGGTGCGGCGCGGGGAACTGCGACACGCCGGTCTTGTACTCGCGGATCTCGCACGCCGTAAGAGCCTCACCGAGACGCTCCTTCAGCATGTCCGCGATTTCCTGCGCCGTCTTCACCGTGACTTTCTTGTCGGTTCCGACGTAGGTCTCAAGCGACGTGGGATATTTTTTCGACTTCGCGGTTGCAAGCATATCCATCGCGGTTAAGCCCCCTCTCCGGCCGCAGGCTTGTTGAGCAGAGCGGCTCGTTTAGCTTCAAGCAGCGTGACCGCCTTGGCCACGCCTTCGATCAGCGCCTCGGGACGAATCGCGCAGCCGTGCACGTACACGTCGACAGGAATGATGCGGTCCACAGGTCCGACCAGGTTGTACGACTTGAAGAACACGTCGCCCGAGGTCGCGCAGTTGCCGACAGCGATGACGACTTTGGGGTCCGGGATCTGCGCGTAGATCTGGCGCAGCTTCGGCTCCATGAAGCGCGTCACGGGACCGGTGCAGAGCAGCACGTCGGCATGACGAGGCGTACCCGTCAGCTTCAGGCCGAGACGCTCGATGTCGTAACGGGGCGTCAGGTTGGCCACGATCTCAATGTCGCAGCCGTTGCAGGAGCCCGTGTTCAGCGCAAAGACCCAAAGCGACTTGGGCAGAATCTGAAGATACTTTTCCAGCTTCATACTTGGCTCCCCCCTCTTAGACGATCACAAACACAAGGATCACCGCGCCGGTGAGCACGAACCAGCCCACATACTCCGTGGCGATGCCGGTGTGCATGGCCGTCAGCTTGGCGTAATAGCCTTTCAGCGCCTCGCGGAAGCCCCAGTAGGACGAACTGGCGGGAACGGTGAAGACGTCCACGTCGGGCATGACGTTGCCCGAGTAGTAGACCTCGTCCTGATCCGTGCCCTTCTTGTAATCGCTGCGTCCCATGCGGCGAATGCCGAACGCATAAGCGGCCACGAAAACGAACATAAGGAGCCAGACGCCTGCGTCCCAGAAACCAGCGCCGGAGAAAACACTGCTGAACATTACAACGCACCTCCCATGACAGCGGCGCCATACGATGCCTTGTTCACAAGAGCCTCAGCCGCCGGACGCACCAGCGTGTTCACCGTCCACGACGGGAACAGCGAGAACACCAGGATGGCGACAGCGAGGACGCACATGCCGGCGATCATCGCGCGGGGCACTTCATGGGTCTCGGCGAACTGCGGCCGCTCAGGGCCGAGGAACGCCGTCTGATAGACCTTGACGAAGGAAGCCAGCGTCAGGACCGACGAGACCAGCGCGACGACCATCAGGATGGGATGCACCGCGTAGACGCTCTCATAGATCATCCACTTGGAGACGAAGCCGTTGAACGGAGGCAGGCCGGAGATGGCCGCGGCAGCGATCAGGAACAGAGCGCTCGTCAGCGGCATCTTGCGGGCCAGACCGCCCATCTTGTCAAGGTCACGCGAGCCGGCAGCCATGTACAGCGCGCCCGCGCAGAGGAACAGCAGGCCCTTGTACAGGATGTAGTTGATCATGTGATAGATACCGCCCGCGACAGCCGTCAGGCCGAAGCCGTCCATGGCCGTCTTGTCGCCCAGCGCCAGGAGTCCGACGCCGAATGCCGTCAGCATGTAGCCGACCTGCGACACCGAGTGGTAGCCCATCAGACGCTTCACTTCGTGCTGCACGACGGCCATCGAAACGCCGCCGAACATCGAAGCGCAGCCAAGCACGATCAGCGTCCAGGGAACGACCGACGTGCCCATCGCCGTGCCGTAGATCGAGAAGCAGAAGCGGCAGAGCACGACCAGCGAAGCCTGGCTCATGGCGACCAGAAGCACCGTCACCGAAGCGGGAGCCTCGGCGTAGGCATCGGGCATCCACATGTGCATGGGGAACGTGCCGCACTTCATGGCCAGAGCCACGAGCAGGAACACGAGCACGACCTTGCTGACCAGATCAGGCTGCACGACCGAGCTGAACGCCGCCATGTTGAGCACGCCGTAGCGGCCGTAGATGAACGCCAGAGCGACCAGCACCAGCTGAGCGGCCAGCTGCGAAACGAGCATGTACTTGTACGAAGCCTCGACCGCCTCGGGACGATCGCGCCAGAAGGCGATCAGACCGAACGACGCCACCGACGAGATCTCGAGGAAGACGAAGAAGTTGAACAAGTCGCCCGTGAAGATCATGCCCAGCGTGCCCGCAGTGAGCAGGAAATACAGCGCCGAGTAGAACTCGAGCCCCGTAAACTTCCTCACGAACTTGAGCCCGTACACCGCGCCGGCCAGGGCGGACAGCGAAGCAATAAAGCCAACGAGCGCGTTGAACGCGTCGATCTCCAGGATGATGCGCACGGGAATAGCGAAGCCCGAGGGCAGCGAGATATTCCACGAAGGAGCGCCCATCACGTAGATCTGCGTGCCGAGCGAGAGCACGCGATAAAGAATGCCGAAAACGATCAGCGTCACCAGCGCGGAAACACAGGTCACCCAGATGTTGCGCGCCTTCGGGCTGACCGCGGCGACCAGCGGCGTGGCGAAAGCGGCCAGCAGCGGCACAGCCAGAGCCAGCGCCGGAAGATGATTCATCAGGTTCATCCTCTCAGCCTCCTGATCTCGCGAACGTCAAGCGTGCCGTAATGACGGTACAGCATGACAATGAGTGACAGCATCAGAGCGCTCGTCGCGAGCGCGATAACGATAGCCGTCAGCGTCAGCGCCTGCGGCGTGGGCAGCACGAAGTTGGTGACGCCCTCGGGCATCAGGAACTTGACGGGGATATAGCCGCCCGCACGGTAGCCGAGCACGATGATGAACATATTCGCGGCCGACTCCATCACGTCGATGGCGATGCCGATCTTGATCAGATTCGTCTCCAGCAGAGCGCCGAGCAGACCGATCAGGAAAAGAACGGCGAACACAAAATAAGGCAGATTAGCGCTGATCATGTCCAGTCTCCTTTCCCAAACCGTCCTCGACGACCTCTTCCAGACGGACCGCGCGGAACATCGTGATCAGGATCAGGCTCAAGCCGCCCGTGACCTCGATACCGACGGCGATGTCCATCAGCGCGACCGTGCCGGAGGGCGGCCACCAGGGTTTCACCGTCGCCAGCGCGTCGTGAGGAACCGACGCCCAGTTCAGCATCATCGTGCCGTCGCACGCCCAGCCGATACCCATCAGGCCGAAGCCGATGAACATGAACAGGCCGAGGTAGAGGCAGACCTTGTAGAAATTGTCATTGAGCCACTCGTTCATGTAATCGCTGCCGTGAGCGATCAGCATCAGAGCCAGGAACGTAGCGCAGATCGAGCCGCCCTGGAAACCGCCGCCGGGCGTCACGTCACCGTGCACGATCACGTAGGCGCCGAACGCCATCATGAACCATCCGTACATGCTGCACGCAGTGCGCGCAACGACGGACAAGGGACGCATGCTTTTCTTCTTCATTATTCTTTCCTGCCTCCCTTGCGGAACAGCATCATCACAGAGAGAAGCGCCGTGAACAGAACCGACGACTCGCCGATGGTGTCGAATCCACGATAGTCGAAAACGATCGACGTGACCACGTTCTCGCAGGACAGGTCGGTTCCCGCGTGGCTGAGGTAGTGCTCGTCAACCGCCACGCCCTCGGTCGTGGGAACGCCGAAGGGATGCAGCGACGAAACGGCGCCCATCAGCGCGCCGCCGACGACGATCGCCGCGATCACAAACAGAGTTTTGCTTTTCATCGTCTGCCGCCTCCGTTTCCGCGATGGACATAGCCAAGCCCCGTCAGAGCGATGATGAAGATCGCCGTGTCGAGCGCCGCGCCGATACCGGCCTGAGCGATCGCCACGTCGGGAGCCTGAAGCAGATAGAACTCAAGCGCCAGCAGCAGGCTGAACGCGCCCGAGCAGATCACCGAGCAGAGAAGGTCGCGGAACCACACCGTGAAGAAGCCCGAGATCAGCAGCAGGGTCAGGACAAAAATCTGCATCCAGTCCATGTTATTCGACCTCCTCGTTCTTGGCCTCGGCCTCGGCAAGCTCCTCGGCCATTTCCTTCTTGCTGAACTCGGCATACTCGTCGATCACGGCCAGCTTCGGCAGAATGCCGGAGCGGTAGGCCGCGCGGGAGAGCACGTGAGCGCTCGTCGAGTTACCGATGAGCAGGCCGAACAAGGCCAGCACGACATGCACAATGAGCACGGCAAAACGTACGCCGCCGCCCGCGCCCAGCTGCGTGATCGCGTAGACGATCACGGCAAGCGAAGCGAAGAGCGCGCCCAGCGTGCTGCACTTGGTGGCGCCGTGCATGCGCATGTACACGTCCTTGAAGCGGAACAGCGAAGTCACGCCCAGCGTGTTGACGACCATGGAAAGGACCGCGAAAGGAATGATCAGCACATTCATCATCCAGCCCATCAGCGGCTCCTCCTTTCAATGTAGCGGCCAAGGTACATCGTCGCCACGAACGAAAGTCCGCAGTAGACGATGGCCAGATCGACCAGCAGAACGGAATCAAAGGCCGCCGACAGCAGGATCATGATCGAGATGACCAGAGAGTTCATCGTGTCGAGGGCGACAGCGCGATCTGCGTCGGTCGGTCCCTGAATGAGCCGCAGGATCGAGCCGAACGCCAGAGCGCCAAGCCAGCAAGCGGCAAAACCAAACAAGCAGCGCGCGAGACTCATCGAGTGATCCTCCTTACCCATTCGCCAAAGTTGCCGTAGACCATGTCCTCCGTGGGATGGAGATCGGTGACATTGATCCAGTGCACGTACAGATCGCCGTTCTCCGTGTCCACGTCCACGGTCATCGTGCCGGGCGTCAGCGTGATCGAGTCGGCCAGCACCGTCTGCGCCAGACCGCTCTTCAGGCCTGAAGACACTTTGACGATGCCGGGCTTGACACGGCCGCTCAGAATGCGCAGAGCCACGTCGATGTTCGCTTTGACCAGCGCCCACAGGAAAGGCCCGAAGAAGTAGACGATGAACAGCCCCCAGCGTTTCGGGCTGAGACCGTCAACGCCGTAGCGGCGTGACTTCTTGTTCCTGCCCAGCGAATAATACGCGATCGTCGCTACGATGAGCGCGATCAAATACTCATACGCGGGCAGAACCTCCCCTGACCACGAAAGAAGCAGGTACGTGATGAACGAAAGCACAAAAACAAACAAACCCCTATACCCCCTCCGTTAAGATTAAGCGCCCCGAAAAGTGCTCTTCACAGGGCGCTTGCCGTGAAAAAAGGACGCGAGCGTCCTCCTTTCATTGTACCCAATGAAAAAACTTACCAGCGTTCGCCGCAGTCGGCGCATTCGTAGGATTTCGCGTCGTCAGGCATGAAGAGCCCGCCCCAGGCGACGTTCCCCTTTTCCTTTTCGCGGGACAGATCAAACGGCAGATAGCCGTAGATCACGTCGCGCACGCGCTCGCTCCCGCATTTTGGACATTTCAAACCGGCATCACCGCACTTTCCCGCGTAAATGAACACAGCATGACACGCTCATTATAGCCTAAAAACAACTTTGTGCAAAATGGCGCGTGCGAAAATACAAATTTTAAACACGCGTTGCCCCCACCTGTCCAAGGCGGGATTCACCGAAAGACTTTCCGCAGCGCTGATTCACGCAGAAAGGCCGATTCCAAATGAGACTGAACGAATTATACACGACAAAAACAGTTTTTAAAAGTCGTTTTCTTCCCTCGTAAATCAGGCTTCACGCGCCGCACAAAAAAAAGACGCTTCCGCTCCGGAAACGTCTTTTTCTCTTTCTTGATCCCGCGTGCCGCAAAGACATGCGTTAAATGCCGTGGATAAATCCTTCCAGTACGCGCTCGGCGGTCTCCCTGTCGGCGTCGGAGAGTTTGTTGGCCAGTTTGCGCACCAGTTCGCGCTGGCGCTTGCGGTGTTCGTCAAAATAGCGGCGGCCCTTCTCGGAAAGAAGGATCTTGTATGAGCGACGGTCGCTCTCGTTGCGGCGGCGTTCGACCAGCCCCATCTGCTGCAGACGGTCGATCATCACGGTCACCGTTCCCGTCGTCAGCTCCATGCGGTCAGCGATGTCCTTCATGCGGATATTCTCGTTGCGGCCGATCACACAGATCGTGCGCAGCTGCGGCGCCGAAAGCTTGCCCAGCTTGGCCACCGAAGCCTCCCAGCCGTAGAAGCGCTCGCAGAACTCCACAATGATCGAAGTCATCCTGTTGACAGTTTCCTCACTCACCATTTCTGCTTCATTCCTTTCAGAAAACAAATTGCAAAAAAATACAAGGCCGTGGCCTTAATCAAAAACCCCTGCCAGAGCGGTCATTCTATCACACTACTTTTTGATAATCAACAGTCTCATTTATCCAAGCCAAGTCCGTTTTTCCCACCACTGGCAGAGCGCGAAAATCAAACAGGCAAGCGGGACGCCACCGTTTGCACATAAACGTCATAAAGACATCATACAGTCCAAGAAGCTGCAAAAATACACGAGAAAAACATTTCCCGTATGTGAAAAGCGGCCCGCTTTCGTCCGCGCGAAACGGACAAAGCGGGCCGTCGTGAGGGGAAGAACAGCAGGAATCGGAATCAGTACAGCCAGTTGAGGACGAGCGGCGCCCAGAGGACGAAGACGACCGTCATCAGCACACAGGGGAACCAGCCCATTTTGATGTACTCCTTCATCTTGAAGCCGGCCGCCGAATAAGCATAGGCAGGCGCAGGAGCGGCCATGGGCGTGGCGAAGCAGATGATCGAACCGACGCCGACGCCGGCGAGCACCAGGCGGGGATCCATACCCAGCGAAACGGCCATCGAAGCGGCGATCGGGCCGAACACGGCCCACACGGCCAGATTGCTCATAAACTGCGTGACGACCATCGAGATGACGGCGAACGCCGTGGCGAGCACGACGGGATTGGTCATCGAGGGGAATGCCGCCTGAACCAGGCCGACCATCCACTTGCTGGTGCCGGAAACGTTGATGGCCGTAGCCAGAGGCAGCGTGCCGGCGACGAGGAACACCGTCTGCCAGCTGATCGACTGGAAGGCTTCCTTCTCGGTCAGATAGCCCTTGCCCATGATGACGGCGGCGAAGAACAGGCTGACGAGATAGGGCGCGATGATCTTCGTCATGCTGGCGACGACCATCAGGATCACGTTGAGGAAGAAGATCGTGACGATGACCTTCTCTTCCTTAGGAGTGTAGCGCGCCGGCTTCACCTCTTCGGTCACTTCGGCGACCGATTCGCTCTTCAGCTTCTGGCCGCGGCTCATGAACAGGTAGTAGGCGACCAGGATCAGCCACATCGGGAACTTGATGAACGTGAAATCGAACAGGCCGTAGCGCAGCGGCGAGCCAGTCTGCTCCAGGTACGAGTTGAACCACATGAAGTAGGCGATCGAACCGCCGATCGGGAACATCTGCACCGAAGCCCAGTTGCACACGTCGGCCGTGGGCTTGAAGAGCTTCTTCGGATCCATGCCGGTGTCCTTGCAGATCTCCAGCAGGAGCGGGCTGAGCAGAGCGATCGTGCCGCCGGCGCTGGTCATCATGCCGATCACCGAGCAGGCAAGCAGCACCATCAGAGTGACGCGCACGGAGCTGCCCTGCGCGTTGCGGTTGACGAAGTGCTTGATCTTGTTCGTGAAGGTCGTCTTCACGAAAGCGCCGCCGATGATGAACAGACCGTACCACGTGATTATCGTGGTGTTGGCAAAGCCGGCCCACGCCTGAGCGGGCTTGAGGATGCCGGTGGCCTGGAGCGCGACCGGGACCATCAGCGCCGTGAACGAAATGGGCAGCAGTTCGGCAAAGAACGAAACGGACATCGCGGCGAGGATCGCCAGAAGGGTTGCGACTTGTGCTGTCATTGTACAAACAGATCCTTTCTATTAAAGAAAATGATTGAAGCCGGATAAAACACCTAAGCCCGGTCGGGCCAGTCCTTGAGCGCGTTGTAGAGGAAACGTCCCTTGATGAAGGCGGAATCGCCGCCAAGCGCGTCGACGATCGCGAAGGCGAACGGCAGCGACGTGGCCGGACCGCGGCTGGTGATCAGATGCCTGTCGTCGTCGAACGCCACCGTGTCGGTCACGTAATTGGCATCGGTGAACAGCGGTTCCAGCTTGGGGCCGGGATACGATGTCAGCGTCTTGCCCTTGCTCACGCCGGCAACGGCAAGAACGGAGGGCGCGGCGCACATGGCGCACATGTACTTGTCCGGCTGTGCTGTGTAATATTTCACAAGTTCGAGCACGCGCGGATCGGCCTTCATCGTGTCGGCCGCGCCCCAGCCGCCGGGAAGGACCAGAGCATCGAATCCCTTGTAGGCCTCGACATCCTCCCCCATCACCGCATCGGCGACGATGCGCACGCCGTGCTGACCGGTGACGATCTCGCCCTCGATGCTGACGCCGACCGTTTCGAACTTCGCGCGGCGCATCACGTCGATGATCTCGGCCACCTCGCCTTCCTCGCAGTTGTTGGCGAGGATGACGCAGACTTTTTTCGTCATGTGACGACCTCCTTTATGTATTTTCTGCGCCGAGTATAAGGATCAGAAATTTGAATTTCAACAAATTTACCGAAAGCGAAAATCGTTTCAAAAACTGAAAACGAGCTAACGAGTCATTCCTGACAAAACGTCCAAACATAGAAAAGCCAGCCGTGAACGGAGTCTGACGCTCCGTTCGCGGCTGGCTTGCTTTATGCTGCATGTTATTTTGTGTTTTGGGAACTTTTGAGATGTGCGTAACTCTGCGCGATCAGGTCGGCGGCGATCTGCAACTGATAGGGGTGCCCGGCCTGGTCCTGTTTTGAGCTGAACGTGATCACGCAGTCAAGGTAATCGTTTTCCTTCACCATCGGGTTGCCCGTGATGAACCAGATCTTCGGGCGCTTGATGTTGGGATGGATGCGGTTCTGGCTGTACTTGTAGTCGAAGTAGATGCCGGAATAGCTGAAGATGATCACGAGGTCGTTCTCATCGGCGTTTTCCAGGTAGTCGATCTGCTTTGAGTAGCGCAGGCTGGTGTTCACGAGCTTGCCGAGCATGAGCAGGTTGGTCTGCAGATTGATGGCGGCTGTGGCCGCCTTGAGCGGGCCGAAGACGGAGACTTTTTCGTACTGCGCAATGTCACGGGCCAGCTGCTCGATCTGATGCATGTTCAAGCTGTCGCGTGCCAGGGACATGGCTTCGATGACGGCATCGACATACTCTTTTTTCTGGGCAGCAGGCGAGAGCGCATTTGAAGCGATCTCGAACTTGAAATCGGTGTTGTTGATCAGTCTGCGCAGGTCGGCAAAATCGGTCAGGCCGATATCGCGGCAGAAACGCGATACCGACGCCGTGGAGACGTAGCAGTCGGCCGCCAGGTCCTTGATCGACAGATCGCGCAGGTCCTCCATGTGCGTGAGGATGTACGACGCGATCCGCGCGTTCGTCGCGTCCGAAGGATGTTCGACAAGTTCCGCCAGCAGCAAGATCGGCAATTTTCCGTAAAACACAGCGCTCCCCCTCTCCGTGTTTCGTTCCGTACGCAAAACGGCCGCGCGGCCATGACAGCAGCGCGCGAACGCGGATCTTTTTCTCTTCTTCTTTTTTAGAACCCGTACAGCTCCTCGGGGTTGTCGGTCAGCGCCAGCCGGCGCGCCTGTTCCGTCGGGAACCACGTCGCGATCAGCTCGGTCAGTTCGGTCTCGTCGGGCTTGATCTTTTCGGTCACGTGCGGCCAGTCGCTGCCCCAGACGACGCGCTCGGGGGCGAACTTCGCTATCTCCACGGCCGTGCCGGTGGCATCGTTCCAGGGACGTCCCGTCACCGTGTTCAGATAGGTGCCGGACAGCTTCACCCACGTGTTGCCGCGCTCGATCATCTCGCAGACGAACTTGTACGCCGGATCCTTCGTGCCCAGCGCGGGATCGAGACGACCCATGTGGTCGATGACGACTTTGCCCTTCAGCCTGCGGATCACGTCGGCGTGCTCAAGGTACTGCTTCGCGCCCATGTGCAGCTGCATGTTCCAGCCCATGTCGGCGCAGCGCTCGGAAAGCGGCAGGCAGTCGTCGAACGACACGACGGCGTTCTTCGGGTTCCACACGGAAAAGCGCAGGCCCTTCACGCCGCCGGCGTTGAGGCGCTCCAGTTCGGCGTCGCTGACAGTGTTGTTCACCACGGCGATGCCGACGGCGTTTTTCGGACCGAACTTCTCGATCGCGTCGAGCAGACACGTGTTGTCCGTGCCGAACGGCTTGGCCTGGACAAAGACGGCGCGGGGCAGGTGCAGCTTCGCGGCGACTTCCTTATATTCTTCCACCGTGCCGCGCTGGGCTTCGGCCTTGCCGTCATTGGGGAACGCGGGGTCGATGATGTGCAGGTGCGCGTTGCAGGCGTTTTTGGGCATTTCAAAGGAGAGAACGTTATTCATAAGGGAACACGATCCTTTCGTAAAAAGTTGTTGCCACGATTGTATTGCATCGGAGCAGGTCTTGAAAAGCAAATCTTTCCGCGCCGTATGCAAATTTTGGTTGCGGGATTTTCGATCGCTGCGCATTCTTGTGTCGGTGCGGTATAAAACGCTTTTTCTGCATACATTATTCAGGATTGAACGCACCGGCCCCGTGTGTTATACTTTTCTTGCGGTTTGAAAAACTGTACTTCGGTACTTCCCGCAAGGGAAAATATCTTTCGGAGGTGGACTTCTGTGAAAATCACCAAACGTCTCGCGTTATGCTTCGCTCTGGCACTTGCCCTCTGCAGTTCGGCGTTCGCCGCGTTCCCCGACGGCAAACCGGTCCATCTGGTCAACCCGTTCAGCGCCGGCGGCGCTGGCGACATCGAGCTGCGCTACCTGGCGCCCATGCTCGAACAGAAGCTTGGCGTCCCCGTCGTC
>JAEEUD010000283.1 GCA_016286835.1 Pyramidobacter sp.
CGAGGTCGTGCCGGGCATCAGCTCGCTTCAGACGCTGTGCGCCCGTCTTGGCACCACATGGATCGACGCCAGGATCGTTTCCGGTCACGGCCGCGCGTTTTCGCCGGCGCAGCTGCTCGACGCCGCCGACCAGAACGCCAAAGTCATCTTCTTCTGCGGTCCCGAATGGAAGCCCCAGCGCGTCAGCGCAACACTTGCAGAAGCGAGTATGAACGATCTGCGCGTGACGGTCGGCGAACGCCTCAGCTACGAGAGCCAACGGATCAGCTCCGGCACGCCGGATGAGCTTTCCGCGGGCGATCACGACGATCTCGCGCTCGTGCTGATCGAAAATCCGCATCCGTGGACGCCGCCCTGCGCCCGGCTGCGAGACGAAGACTTTATCCGTTCCGGCGTGCCGATGACGCGTGAAGTGGTGCGCAGCGCCATTCTTGACGCTCTCGCCCTCGAACGCGATTCCGTGCTCTGGGACCTCGGCGCGGGGACCGGCTCGATCACCGTCGCCGCCGCACTGGAATGTACCGACGGTGCCGTCTACGCCGTCGAGCGCAATCCAGAGGCCGTCGCGCTGATCCGCGCCAACTGCCGGAAGTTTCACCGTCACAACGTGACCGTGACCGAGGGCGACAATCTCGAAATGCTCTCCGGCCTGCCGCTGCCCACGCATGTCTTCATCGGCGGCAGCGGACCGGAACTGACCAAGCTGCTGGCGCGAATCGCCGCGCTCGGCGAGGGCATCCGCGTCGTCGTCTCAGCTGTGGCGCTGAAGACGCTGACGGAAAGCGCGCGTGTGTTAAGCGGCGCTGGTTATCACGGCTTCGACGCCGTTCAGGTCGCCGTGACGCGTCTGAAAACGGTCGGCGGCACAGCCATCATGGCCGCGCAGAATCCTGTGACGATCTTCTCGGCCGTCACAGGCGCAGAGAAAGAAGGAATCTGACATGATCCATTTTGTCGGCGCCGGCCCGGGCGCACCTGACCTGATCACGCTGCGCGGCGCAAAGCTGCTGGGCAGCGCGGGCATGATCATCTACGCCGGTTCGCTCGTCAATCCCGAACTGCTCAAACTGGCCCCGAAGGATTGCGAAATATATAACAGCGCTTCGATGACGCTTGACGAGGTCATCGAAAAGCTGAAGAGCGCGCACGACCGCGGCATGGATGCGGTTCGCCTTCACACGGGCGATCCCTCGATCTACGGCGCGATCCGCGAGCAGATGGACCGCCTGAAAGCGCTCGGCGTCCCCTACGACATCACGCCGGGAGTCAGCTCGTTCTGCGCGGCCGCTGCGGCGGCGGAAGCCGAATACACGCTGCCGTCAGTCAGCCAGACAGTGATCATCACGCGCATGGAAGGGCGCACGCCCGTGCCCCCGCGCGAAAAGCTCAGCAGTCTGGCCGCGCATCAGGCGTCGATGGCGCTGTTCCTCTCCTCCGGTCTGATGGAAGCCACCTGCGCGGCGCTGCTGGAAGGCGGCTATCCGCCCGACACGCCGGCCGCCGTCGTTTACAAGGCCTCGTGGCCGGAGCAGAAGGTCCTGCGCGGCACGATCGCGACGATCGCTGCTCAGGCGGAAGCGGAGAACATCCGCAATACGGCGCTGATCCTTGTCGGCCGCTTTCTCGGGGACGACTACGAGCTGTCGAAGCTCTACGACGCGTCGTTCTCGCACGGCTTCCGCGCCGCAAGTAAATGAGTCCGCTCCACATCGTCGCTTTCACTCGCGACGGCGCGGCGCTGGCATCTCGCCTCGCCCGCGAACTGGGCGGTGAAGCCTGGGCATCGGCAAAATACGCCGGGGACGGCGTGTCTCCGCTGACCGTTCCCGTTTCGGAGTGGGCGCGCGAGCGTTTCGTCTCCGGCAATTCGCTGATCTTCATCTCCGCCTGCGGCATTGCCGTGCGCGCCATAGCGCCGCTGGTCAAAAGCAAGCAGAGCGACCCCGCCGTCGTCTGTCTGGACGATCAGGGGCGTTTCGTGATCTCGCTGCTGTCGGGACACCTCGGCGGCGCGAATGACCTCGCCCGCCGTGTCGCCGCGCTGACCGGCGGCACGGCCGTCGTGACGACGGCGACAGACGTGCATGAGCAGCTTGCCGTGGACGAATGGGCGAAAAAACACGGCTGCGCGATCGAGAACATCGGCGCAGTGAAACACGTCTCCTCCGCCGTTCTCGACGGAGAAAAAGTCGGCGTGGCCGTGACGGAACAGACCATGCCGTCACCGTGGCCGGCAACGCTGTGGCTGCGTCCGCGCAATCTCGTTCTCGGTGTCGGCTGCAAGCGCGGCACAACTGCCGCGGATATCAAAGCCGCGCTCGACGACTTTCTCAGGGGCGCAGGAGTTTCTCCTTTATCGCTCTGCGCTCTCGCCTCGATCGACCTGAAAAAGGACGAGGCTGGACTGGTCGGGCTGGCACAGGATCTTGGCGTGCCGTACGTCACGTACAGCGCCGCGGAACTCGCGGACACGCCGGGGCACTTCACGCCTTCCGAGCGCGTTCTGTCCGTCACGGGCGTGGACAACGTCTGCGAGCGGGCGGCCGTGCGCTGCTCCGGAGGTGTCCTGCTGCGGAGCAAGACGCTCTATCCCGGCATCACGCTGGCGCTGGCGCGAAAGGCGATTTCTGAATAAAACGCGGCTCGTGCAGCCGTGTATAAATTTGTATGCAAAGGCGGCGAAAATATGATCTACGTGATCGGCCTCGGCCCGGGCGGTGAGGACCAGATGACCC
>JAEEUD010000015.1 GCA_016286835.1 Pyramidobacter sp.
GATTCAGCGCTGCTGGATTCTCGGCGATCGTGATTTCTTCCCCGTACGGACCTTTTTCGGTATGCGTTTTCACACGCTTCAGGACCTTCTTTTCAGGGTAATTGTAAAACCAACCACGCTTATCCATCCGGCCGTGATCGAGATTGCCTGTGACAACGATGTCGCCCGCCCATTTCTTTTTATACGTGCCCGGCTTCAGCCGGCCCATGTCGATGAAGCGAAGTTGTCTTCCCTGTGCTGACAGCAGTTCCATGACCGCCGCAAACGACGGGTACGCTGCGATTTCCGTCCAGTGCGAATCATCCTTGAAGTAAAGCTGCCCGTATTTTTTCGCTCCTTCGAGCATTTCTTTCGGAAAGACGATTGGGAAGTTTTCGGCTTTCAGACGTTCACAGACGCGATCCGCAAAACGACGGCTGTCGCGGATCGTCAGCCAGTCAGGCAGAAACTCGGTATAAACGGAGGACTTATTCGGCGCCACAAGCACCGCGAGGCGCGCTCCGATCCCGCGAGCCGTATCGTACAGAGACCGCAGATACGCGCATTTAGCTTCGATCTGAGCCTCACTGGCGGGACGAACATTGCGCGTGTAATCGATCATATCGCGTGAATAATGCCCGTTGCCGAGGAACAGCCAGCCATCCTTCCCCTCGACGTAGGCAGAGTCCTGCACTGCCGGCGACAGTGTCAACCCCATTTTCAGATACGCAGCAACAGCGGAGGAACGTCCGAACACCCGATCTGACAGATACGCATCCCAGGCATTCGCGTAGAGCTGCATGTCAGTCCTGTTGCCAAGCATTCGCAACGTCGGAACGCGCGGCAGCGGTGAGGGATTTCGGCGTTCGAGCGTTCCAAACTTGCGGACGTCGAGATCCACGCACAGCCCGATCCAGCCGCACAGGCAGAAAAGAATAAAAGCCGCAATGGTCAAACACGATGATTTTTTCATCTTTTCGCCTCAGAAACGGAAATAAATGAACGGATTGTAGCTGTTCCCAAGGATCATCACAGCCGATAAACACAGCATCGCTGCGCCGACAGCAAACTCGAACACTCTGGAGAACGTTCCTCCATGCTGAAACAACCGCTTCCATGCTTCGGCAACAGCACCGGTCGAACCGATCAAGGCTCCCGCAAGGAGCACTGCCGATTTCACATCAAGCACGCCGGACACCGGCATCGCCAGTGTACTGTTCCCCCAGCCTGCCAGTACCCTGAAAAAAACGCCGGCATGGGCGAGTGAATCGCAGCGGAACAGCACCCATCCTGCCAGAAAAACTGCCCAGACGTAGCACCGCCGGATCCACCACGGCAACTTTTGCAGAACACCGTCCAGAAAATCACGTTCAAGAAGCAGAAACACACCATGCCACAGTCCCCAGAGCACGAACGTCCAGTTCGCGCCGTGCCAGAGCCCGCACAGCAGAAACACGACAAGCAGATTCACGCGCGTGCGCGCTTTCGAGCAACGGCTGCCGCCCAGAGGGATGTAGAGGTAATCGCGGAACCACGTCGAGAGCGAGATATGCCATCTCCGCCAGAAATCACGCATTGACAGCGCGCCGTAGGGGTGACGGAAATTTTCCATAAACGTAAACCCGAACATATCGCCGATGCCGATCGCCATATCCGAATAGGCGGAGAAATCGAAATAGATCTGCACCGCATAGCAAAGCAGTCCGACCCAGGCAAGCGGCGCACTCAATTCCACCGCTTCAAACTGAAAGACCGCATCGGCAATAAAAGCGACCTGATTCGCAACAAGCGTCTTCTTCGCCATACCGACGACAAAGCGTCGCACGCCTCGCGCCATCCGATCAACACCGGTGGAATCCGTCAAAAGCTCAGAGTTCATGTCGGCATAACGGACGATCGGCCCTGCCACCAGCTGCGAAAACATCAGCAGATAGCAGGCGAAATCAGTGAAACGACGTGCCGATGCCGTGTCGCCGCGGTAGACATCGACGAGATAGCTCAGGCTCTGAAACGTGTAGAAGCTGATCCCCAGCGGAAGCGCAAAGGTACTAACAGGCGTGAACTGACCGATCAGCCCTGTCCAGGCAGCAGCCGTCAAAACAGAGTTGCAGAGCCAAACGCCATACTTGACGCCGACAAGCAGCGCCAAATCAAAAACTATCCCGGTGCACAGCCAGCGACGGGGATGTTTCGAAGCCCCGATCGCACGTCCCAGCATATAATTGATCCACGAAAACATCAGCAGAAATAGCGTTAAAGTGGCCTCGCCCCAGGCGTAAAAAACGCAGCTCGCGCACAGCAAAATCAGGTTGCGCAGTCGGACAAAACGCTCTCCGCCGGTCAACAGACGAGCGGCCCCCACGCAAAGGATCGTCAGCGGCAAAAAATAAAAAAGGAACACTGCAGAACTGAATACCATCGCCGTTCCTCCACTCACACCCGTCCGACGGCGAAAGCAAAAAACGCCGAAAGAGCCTGCGCCTCAGCGCGGCCCCATCGACGTCGTGCATTTCTTCGAATTCTGTTGTTCCGGTTGGGTGAAATACTCACGTGCCCACGCTCCAATGTGAATAAAACGAATTCTGATCATCCAGATCGATCGCATTATACCACAGGACAAGCGGGAAACTGCTCAACCACGCCGGTCTTCGCGGGGATACTCCGCGATCTCGACGAGATTGCCGTCGGGGTCGCGGACGTAGACGCTGCGAATGGGGCCGCGAGCGCCGGTGCGCGGCACGACGCCCAGCTCGACCGGCCAACCTTTGGCTTCGATCTCGGCTTTGACGCGCTCGGCCGGCTCAGCTGTGATCAGGCAGAAATCGGCGCTGCCGAATTCGGGATTTCTCGCCGCGGGCAAAAACTGAGCCTTGCCGACGTGGACGTTGATCTTCTGCCCCCCAAAATACAGGGCGTGACGGCCGTTGTTCTCGCGATGCTCCATGCCCAGCACGCGCGTGTAAAAGTCGACGCAGGCCGTCAGGTCAGCCGTGGAAATGACGATATGGTCAAAACGTTCGATCTTCACGGTTCTCTCCCTTTCCCAAGAGGCACATTAACGGCTCGTTCTGCGGACCGCGTCCCAGCTCGACAGGATCATGCAGGCAAATTCCAGCGCCATGCCCAGCATCTGGACGGCGCTGAGTCGCTCGCCGAGCAGGAACACGCCCAGCAGTGCGGCCGTGACGGGCTCCAGCAGGCTGATCGCGTAGCTCTGCGCAACGGAAATGCGCGTCAGCGCGGCAGCAAAGCAGAAATACGGCACGGCGGTGGGGAAAAAGCCAAGAGCGAGGGCGCTTGTCAGCCCGCGCGCGCTCGCGATCCAGCCAAGATCTCCGCGCAGCGCCAGCGGCAGGAGCAGCAGGCCGCCGTACAGCAGCGCCGCACCGTTGCTCTCGGACGGCGTAAAGCCGCGCAGACCGAGACGTTTGAGAAACACGCCGATACTGGCGTAGCCCAGACCGCCCAACAGGCCGAACAGCAGACCGTCGAGGCGAAATCCGGCGCCCGAGCTGCCCGACGCAGCCAGCACGCTGCCGGCGATGCCGAGCGCCGCAGCGCACCACCACAGCCGGCTCGGCCGTTCGCCCATGACGACGCCGAACAGACCGGCCATGACGATCGACGAGCCGATGACGATCATCGTGCCGAGCGCTACACCGATCGCGTCCATCGCCATGAAAAAACCGATCTGGTTGGCACAGCAGCACATTCCGCCCAGCAACGCGTCGCGCGACAGAAGAAAGCGGGCTCCTCGCCCGCGCACCACCGACAGCAGGCACAGCATCAGCCCGCCCAGTCCTACGCGCACGCAGCCGAGCGACAGAGGCGCAGCCAGCGCCGCAGCGGGCGCAAAGCGCGAGATCGTCCCACTCGTGCCCCATGTCAACCCGGCGACGATCATCAGCAGCACGCCAAGTCTTTTTTCGTGCCAGTTCCGGTTCGGTTCCATGAGGATCGGTTCCTTTCACTCAAAGTCAGAGAGAATCCCTGTTCGGCCATTATAGCACGCACCGGGGTGCTATAATCTTCATTGAGGTGATCATCATGCCGCTTGACAAACTTCGCTCGTTCAAGACCGCAGCCGAGGAACTCAGCCTAACGCGCGCGGCAAAGAAACTGGGAGTGACGCAGCAGGCCCTTTCCAGCACGATCGCAAAGCTGGAAGAAGCCTATCACGCGCGCTTTTTCGAGCGCAAAAAGCCCAATCTGAGCCTCACGCCCGAAGGAAAGCACTTTTATAACTACGCCACACGCGCACTCGCCGGCGAAGAACGGCTGACGCAGGAACTGAACGAGCTCCGTCTGCACTACACGGGTTCGCTTCGTCTGGGCACGACGATGACACGCTCGATGACCATCCTGCCCGAGGCGCTGACGCTCTTCGCGCGCGAACACCCACAGATCAGGCTGAACATGTACATCAGCGCGCGCCGCTTCGATCTGGAGCAGAAACTCGTCGACAATGAACTGGACCTGATCGTCACGCCCATCGACGCCGCTCTGCCGCCCACCATCCGCACCGCCGTGCTGGAAGAAGGCTGGTTCTGCCTGACGCTGCCCCGCGCTGCCATCGAGACGATCCTGCCGCGGGGAAGGACGATCCGGGATTTCATGAAACAGCCGATACAAGCACAGCGGGAGCAGATCTTCGCATCCGGCCTGCTGGAACGCCTTCCCTGCGTCTTCAGCAGCTCGCGGGCATCGCGCAGCGGCCGTGCCTTCCTCGCCCGTCACGCGCCGAACAACGCGTCGATCATCAGCTTCGCCGACTACGAAAACCTGCTCAGCCTGCCCTACTGCAAGGTTGCCGCCGTATTCACCTACGATACGCTGGCCCGGCTGAACGTCGCCACCGACGACGGCGTGCCCGACCACTTCATCTACTACATCGACGCGCCAGAATCGCCGCGCGTCGTCCTGCTCTGCTACCCGGAAAAGGTTCTCAACCCCGCCGTGGCGCCGCTGGTAAAGACACTTCTCGACTTCGCCGAAAAACACCGCAATCCCCCGCCGCAGGAGTTCTTCGCCGCGCTGGAATAATCATCATCTTTACAGGCAACTGAGGTTGACTTTTCCGCGCAGAACGCCTAATCTAACAACGTCAGCAGATCCAAAATCCCCGTCAGGCTTCCGAGAGCCTGACGGGGATTTTTACAGATTGTTTCACGTAAGACCGATTCACAACGAGCCCTCCGGTAATCGCAGCCAAACGGCATCATTGCAATGCCTGCGTGCTATATGCCTGATTTGCGGCCGACGCAACAATGTCCGGAACTCATAAGGATGCCGATCGGGCGCAACCGCTCGACGTTGTCGCAGATAATCTTGAACGTGGCGGCGATCGGGATCGAAAGCAGAGCCCCCGCCGCGCCCCACACACTACTCCACACCAGCAGCGAGATCAGGATAACGACGGGACTGAGCTTCATGCGTCCGCCCATCAGCATCGTCATGACGACAGATGCGCATGTCTGCACAAGCAGGATCGCCGCTACCGTCGCAATCACACGCGGAGAAACGCCCAATACGGTCGCGCCAAGGGCTGACTGAAACTGGACAAAGGCAACAAAGATGGGCGGGATCGAAGCGACAGCGCCGCCCACCTTAGGGATAAAACTCAGCAAAAAAGCCAGCACGCCCCACATCGGTGCGAAATCGACGCCGATCCACGACAGGGCCAGCCACGTCATCACCCCGGTCACAGCGCTGATCGCCGTCATCACGGAGATAAATCTGGTGATCTGCCCTGAGATCGCATCGAGGACTTTGAGCACATGCGCGCTCCTTTCGGGAAAGGCGGCGCAAATCTTGTCCTCGATGTAAGGACTGCCAATCAGCATGAACATCAGAAAGAACAGGGCCATCACCGTGTAAGACACCGCGTGGGCAACGGGGTAGTACACTTTGAAAAACATTTTCTGCACATCGCTCAGGGAAACGTTTTTGGCGTCGAGTTCCACCGAGAGGAATGAGAATTGGGCCGTCAGACGGCCCCAGATCTCTTGCAGGCGGTCGTAATACAGAGCATATCTGCCCGCCTGCCCGGCAATAAGTTCTTTGAAGAAATAACCCGCCAGGCCAGCCACGCACAACAAAAAAGCGATCAATACAAGAGTCGTAAGCGCAGGCGGGACCTTGCGGCGAGCAAAAAAACGCACAGCGGGCGACATCATGTACGAGAGGAACCAAAGCGATCACTAGCGGAATGAACACGTTCCGCCCCAATTTCAGCATCACGCAGGTGACAAAAACAGTCAGCACTGCCAGCAGTCCAATGATTGCCTTCATGTCTTTCATTGCTTCATACTCCTTTAATGATTTTGCAGTTTACATACTATTTCGCCGTCGGCGTTCAGCCCAAGGCTGTCTCGAGCAGCAGTCTTAGGAACAGCAAGGGGCAAGCTTTCACTAGCATACAGTCAAAGTACTATGTATCTTACCAGAATGTGAGCTCGGCCGCAAACGAACTGTTCTAATACATATCTTAGAGCCGCTTGCACCGTCGCTTTCCAGTCAGTAAACTAAAAAAGGCTCCCGAAGAGTTTTCTTCAGGAGCCTTTCATTATTGAACTACTTCTCTCGGTTCATGTAAAACAGATCAAACGATCCAGCGTTTACCACCCATACGCCTGCGCATCGGCACGGGGGTCGGCTCCGGCGGTGAGGAAGCCGTCGGGATTCTCAAAGCCGATCGCGCCCATCAGGCCGATGTACTCCCACTGGCCCGTGGTCTGGACGATGTAGTTGTACTTGTCGGCCAGCTCCTTGCGCACGGCCTCGTCGATGCGGCCTTCAACCTGGATGGTGCGCGGGTACTGCACGTGGTACATCACGCTCATCGGGTGACGACTCTGGAAGCGGGGCGCTTCAACGGCCTGCTGCGGGTCCATGCCGAACAGGGCGTAGTTGAGGAACACCTGGATCTTGGCCTGCTCCTGCACGTCGGCGCCGGGGGTGCCGAAGGCGAGGAAGGGCTTGCCGTCCTTCAGCGCGATCGAAGGCGTGATGGTCTGCACGGTACGCTTGCGCGGCTCAAGGAAGTTGGCGAGGTCATGATCGAGGAAGAAGTAGCTCATGCGGCTGTTGAGCATGAAGCCGCGGCCGGGCACCATGACGTGCGAGCCCATGCCGGTGCAGAGGCTGGTGGTGCAGGCGACGATGTTGCCCTGATCGTCGGCCACAGCCATGAACGTTGTGTCGCCCTGCTTGCCGTAGGTCACGTCGCCGTAGGTGGCGGGATCAGGGGCGCCGACGGGGATGTCGCCGTCCATCGCCGTGCCGGGATGCAGGTCTTTGCGACGGTTGGCTGCGTATTCCTTGCTGATGAGGGCCATCGGGTTCTTGTGGAATCTGGGATCGGCCATGAAGTGGTTGCGATCCTGCAGGGCGGCATTCATCGTCTGAGCGATCAGGTCGATGTAGGCGGCGCTGTTGTGCCCCATTGCCTTGAGGTCGTAACCTTCAAGGATGTTGAGGGCTTCAAGAAGCACCCAGCCCTGGCTGTTGGGCGGGCAGACGAACACGTCGATGCCGTGGAAGTTGGTGCTGTGCGGATCGACTTTTTCCGCGTGGAAATCGGCGAGGTCTTCGTACTCGATCAGGCCGCCGAGTTCCTTCGACAGCGCGGCGATTTCCTTAGCCACGGGGCCGCGGTAGAAATAATCCTCGGCCTCCTTGTAACCCAGCGCGCCCACTTCGCGGAACAGCTGCGCCAGATGGGGGTTCTTGACGCGCTCGCCGTATTTCAGCGCGCGGTCGTCACGTCCGTAGACGGACTTGGCCTCGTCGTTGAAGTTCTTCCAGTCGTTTTTGCTCGGCGCCATGTTCTGCGTCAGGAAGTAGCCGCGCTCGGCAAGATCTACGGCCGGCTCAAGGATCTCGGAAAGCGGCTTGGTACCGTAGTCGCGGAGCAGTGTCATCCAGCCGGAGAAGCTGCCGGGGATCTCGACGGACAGAATGCCGTGATCGGGGATGCCGCCCTTCTCGATGTACGTGTCGATCGTCGCCTTTTTCGGCGCCCAGCCGGTGCCGTTGTAGGTGATGACCTTCTTGTCCTTCGCCGAGTAGACGATGATCATCGCGTCGCCGCCGAAGAAGTCGTTCATCTTCGGGTAGGTCATGCTCATGACAGCCGCCATGCCCACGGCCGCGTCGAACGCGTTGCCGCCGCGGTCAAGGATCTTGAAACCGGCAGCCGCCGAATACTGATTGTCGCCCACGACGACATAGCGTCCGTGCGCTGCGAAGCGCGTCGTGTACGGGTTGCGCACAAGGATCTTGCCGCGCGTCGGCGTCCAGTAGAAGAGATCGGGCTTCTTCTCTTCGGCAGGCTTGGGAGCGGGATCGGCCGCCAGGGCGGATCCCGCCACCAGCGCCAGAGCAACCAGAGCCGCAAGCGCTTTGAACGATTTGCGAAACATGAAAACTCCACCTTTCATCAAAATCAAATCAGACTGCGCCCTCTTTATCACAAAGGAAGGCAGGTTTGTGAAACAGTCGTGTTTTGTCGAATCCGACAAAGGTATTTTGTGATAAAATCAAAGCGACATCATCGCAGGAGGTTGAGTCAATGCCCTACGACAGCCTGAAATACTTCTGCGCCGTCGCCGCTGAGCTGAACATGACGCGCGCGGCGCGCAAGCTGCACTTGTCGCAACAGACGCTGAGCAACCACGTTGCCAGGCTCGAAGATGAATACGGCGTCCGCTTTTTCGAGCGCAAGCCGCACCTGCGTCTCACCGCCGCAGGGGAATGCTTTTACAGTCACGTCAAAAAAGTTTTGTTGCACGAGGAGGAATTGCTCAGCCAATTTGACGAGATCCGTTCGCAGAGGCGCGGACGCCTCTCGATCGGCGTCACGCAGACACGGGCACAGACGTTCCTGCCGCGGATCCTGCCGGACTTCATCGAACAGAATCCCGACGTGAAACTGGACGTGAACGTCTGTCACGTCTCCGAGCTGGGGCGACGGCTGCTGGACGGCGATTTCGACCTGATCCTCACTCCCATGCGGCGGACGCTCGATCCGAGAATCGAATCGCTCGTCGTTCACGAGGATCAACTCTGCCTCGTCATTCCCGCCCATTTTCTCACGCCTTTTTTCGACGCCCGGGAGCTCGATGAACTGCGTGAGGCCGAGCCGGAGCGCATGTACAGGGACCTGATCGCAAGCGGCGTTCTGCGCTCGATGCCGTACGTGCTCACAGGGCCCAGGCTTGCCGAACTGGCGCGGCGTTTTTTCAGCGAACACGTTCCCGATCCGCACATCCTTATGGAACTGCACGATACCGAAGTGCTCTTTTCGCTGCCCTTTGCCGGCATCGGCGCGACGTTCCTGTTTCGCTCCCTGCTCCCGCTCATCCCTGGCCCAGAGCGCCCGCTGGCCGTCCCGCTCCCTTGGCCGGAAGCCGCCATCCCACTCTCGGCCGCGTGGGACAGGGAAAAAGGCATGACCTGGCCGGCAAAACGCTTTCTCGATATCGCCCGTGCCGCTAAAGTTCAGTCATGACGACCGTGGCTGCCGCCAATGGTCACGACCTCCCGATGTACTGAATTTTTGCACTTCTCAGACTTGTATCTCCCGACCTTGACAAGCGGCGCTGCTCTTGTTATAACGTCATGTGAAAATCGTAACAAGATTTTTAGCAAACATTGCGGACAGAATTGTTCTGCCCGCGAAAATTTTGTATAAACCAAACCGGGGGAATCCAACCATGACAGAGAACGCAAACGCTTACCGCATCGAGCACGACTCGCTGGGCGACATGCAGGTGCCGGCCGACGCCCTGTACGGCGTCCAGACCGTGCGCGCCATCGAAAACTTCAAGATCACGGGCCAGCACCTCGATCACGACCTGATCGTCGCGCTCGCGCAGGTCAAGAAGGCCGCGGCCATGGCCAACATGCACACCGGCCGCATGGCCACCAAGGTCGAGGAAGCCCTCGTCAAGGCCTGCGACGAAGTCATCGCCGGCAAGCACGACGACCAGTTCCCGATCGACCCCATCCAGGGCGGCGCGGGCACGTCGATCAACATGAACATCAACGAGGTCATCACCAACCGCGCCCTTGAGCTCGTCGGCATGGAGAAGGGCCGCTACGACATCATCTCGCCCAACAACGACGCCAACATGGGGCAGAGCACGAACGACGCCTTCCCCACCGCCATCAAGGTGTGCCTGTCGGCCAAGAGCAAGAAAGTCATCGCCGCGCTGGAGCGTCTCGCCGCCGGGCTCGATGCCAAGGCTGAGCAGTTCAAGCATGTGATGAAGATGGGGCGCACCCACCTTCAGGACGCCGTGCCGATCACGCTGGGCCAGGAAATGGCCAGCTACGCTTCGGCCGTGCGCCGCGGCATCTACCGCATCAATCTGGCCGTGGAGAGCGTCCACGTCATGAACATGGGCGGTACCGCCATCGGCACGGGCCTGAACGCCGAGCCCGAGTACATCACCGGCGTCGCCGCGCGTCTTTCGCAGGTCACCGGCGAGACGTACCGCACCGCCGCCAACATGATCGACGCCACCAACAACACCGACTGCTTCGCCGACATCTCCGCCGCGCTGCGCAACACTGCGCTCGTGCTGATCAAGATGGCCAACGACTTCCGCCTCATGGCTTCCGGTCCCCGCTGCGGCCTCTCCGAGCTGAAGCTGCCCATGCGCCAGCCCGGCAGCTCGATCATGCCCGGCAAGGTCAACCCCGTCATCGCCGAAGTGCTCGACCAGACCTGCTACCAGATCATCGGCAACGACCTCGCCGTCACCCTCGCCGTCGAGAACGGCCAGTTCGAGCTGAACGTCATGGAGCCGGTCATGGCCTTCAACATGTTCAACAGCATGAACTACCTGGCCAACGCCGTCGACACCTTCAACGAAAAGCTCCTCAAGGACCTCGAGCCCAACGTGGAGCAGTGCAGCTACTGGCTGAACCGCAGCGTCGGCGTGATCACCGCCCTGCTGCCTCACATCGGCTACGAAGCCGCCGCCAACCTGGCCAAGGAAGCCTACAAGACTGGCCTTCCCATCCGCGACATCGTCCTCGATAAGGGGCACATGACCCCCGAAGAAGTCGACTGCGTGCTCTCGCCCGAGCAGATGACCACGCCCGGCATCGCCCGCAAGAGCAAGAACTGATTCTTTCCGGTTCAGATCCGGCATAAAGACAAATGAATAGCAAAGAATCCCCTGCCCGGTCCCGGACGGGGGATTCTTTTTGTCTGCCTGTGTCTTTGTATCGGTTTTGCGGCGGTCTTTACTTCACCCGTAGGAACATCGCGCTCGTGCCGTCAGAGCCGAATGTGATCATCATGCGGTTCCGGTCGATCATGCGGATCGTGTTGCGGAACCTCATACCGCGCAGCCGGCCGCTCGTGACGATGCCGGACCAGACGACGGGGGCACCGCTGCGGAGCGGAGCGCTGAGGGTGAATGTGCCCGTCTCCACCACGCCGAGCGTGACGCGCGTGTAGCGGTTGCCGGCAAACGTGAAGCGGTCGAGCGACGGGCCGCCCTGAAACACCCATGTGCCCGAAAGCTGAACGTTCCTGTATTTCTCCATCACCGTCGGCGGGAGCGCGGGCTTGGGCGGACGCGGCTGGTTCACCGCGGGCGGATTGCCGGCGGGCGGACGCGGAGAATCAGGACGACGGGTCCCCTGCGTGAAGATCTCCACCGTGCCGGCCAGCATGTCGGTCAACGCCAGCTTGCCCTGATCGACAAAGCCGTTGTAGAAGTGCAGGCCGCCGGCGGTATCGGTCACCTTCACGGCATCGGCCGTCACCTCGTACGTGCCGGCCACGGGCTCGCCGCTTCGGGGGCGCAGCACGAAGCGGCCGTCTTTGACGAGCAGCGCCGAGCCGTTGTCGCCTGTCCAGCTGCCGTTCAGCCAGCCGCTGCGGCAGAGCCCGCCCCGCGAGGGGATGAGCAGGATCGGCGCGCCGGTCGTGCCGTCGATCAGGCGCCAGAAGGCCATGTCGCCTTCGCCCACGCGCACGGCGAAAAATCTCATGTCGATCGCGGCCAGATTTCTCTTGTCGCGGTGGTACAGCGTCAGCATGGGCAGGCCCACCGGCGTGACCTGGAAGCTGTAATTCTTCGTCTCCTGCGGCGAGATGACGGTGGCGTGCGGCACGCCGTCCGCGTCACGGCTGAGCATCCAGTGCGATCCGGTGGGAGCGATCATCATGCCGTTGCCGGAAGCGTGCGGCACGGCGCCGAGCGTGAAGAAGCTCCCGTTCAGCTCGTCCAGATGTCCGCGCGCGTTCGCCGCGAACGGCCCCAGCTGCGGATTTTCGGCCACGGGCAGGCGACGGCTCATCAGCGTCGTGCCGGCGCCGCCCAGCGATTCGGCCCGCGCCAGCACGGCAGCATAGCTGCCGGCAGGATACATGGTATAGGCCACGCGCAGTCCCTTACCCCATCTCAACGGCGTCTCGCCGCGGCGGTGAACGATCTTTCCGTTTTCGATCACGTCGAGCACGGGCGTGAACACGCCGTCGGGGCGCGGCACGATATTCGACACGCCTTCGGGCCCCACGGCCGTCAGCGTCTTCGTCGAGTTGTAGCGCGCGTCGAGCGTGAGCACGACGTCCCGCTCGCCGACAACGGGATCGGAATACACGCCGCGCAGGGCATACTCGTTGCCGGAGACGCTCAGATAGTTGACCGTGACGGGGCTGACCTGCTTTTCGGCGTTCCAGAGCAGGTACATGACGCCGCCGAACTGGTAGAGCAGCTCGTTCGTGCCGTCGCGGAACGTTGGGAAAACGCTCTTTTCCTGCGCTTCGTCGATGTGTTCGTTGTGCAGGATCTGGTGCATGTAGACCGTATACGGGCCCCCGGCCTTTTCGGCCATCGCGAAGCCGGCATAGGCGCGCAGGATGTGTTTGCCCTCAATGGCGATCTTGACGTAAGTGCCGCTGCGGTCGCCGCCGGAAAGCGGCGTCACGCTCGACGACGGCCGGATCGTGAAGTCTGCGCCGCCCTTGGGAGATCTCACGCCGGCTTTCTGCACGGGCGAGCCGATCTCGATGGCCGTCACGCGCGGGGCTTCCATGCCCTCCTCGGCCTGTCTGGCGTGGATCAGGCGCAGCGTGTCCGACCAGCCGGTCGCCTTGTCGAACGCCGTTTCGACGTAATCGGCTCTCATGTTCTCCTCGCGCAGCGGCGCGTAGAACGAGAGACCGCCGCAGCGGTCAAGGCTGGGACCGCTCTCGGAGGCGATCGTCAGACTCTCGCCGGCGCGGCGCAGGTCGTCGATCTCGCGCGCGAGCTTTTTGCCCAGCGGCAGCTTGCCGATGGACGCCAGCCAGTCGTTCAGATCCACGCTGGAGATCGCTTCCGCGCCGCGGCGGTCGTCGCCTTCAGGGCCGTAATTGCGGGCCCAGTAGAACGAGCGCGTCAGCTCGGCCCATGCGCCGCCCGCTTCGGGCAGCAGAGCGTCGGCAAACTTCTTCCAGGCGCGCACGAACCTGTCGGCACGGCTCAGATCGTACGCCGACAGCGAGGCGCTGAGCAGGTCGTTATCGAGAAACGTCTGGCAGCCGGCGTGCACGGCCTCGGTGATGATCTCGTCGGTCGGTTTGCCAGCAGCGAACAGCGGCAGGAACTTCGCGTAATCCATGCCCAGCGCCGGCTCGACGGGCGTGGACGCGAACATCCATCGCGCATAAGGTGCGCACGCAACGGCGACCTCCGCCTGCCCCATCAGGCACATGTCGAAGTGGATCAGCTCGAACATGCCG
>JAEEUD010000284.1 GCA_016286835.1 Pyramidobacter sp.
CTGCTGGCTCTGATGCAGCAGGCGTCCAGCCGCCGCAAAAGAACCGCTGCTGAGCACGGTCAGATAAAGATGGAGCTGCTCCAGACGCATGTTTTCACCGCCTTTCTGAAAATTTCCTATCGAAAAAAATTGTATCTTTGCAAATCAAGTATACACGACAAGCGCCATTTTCGCCACTTTTGAAAAAGAACTTCCAGATTTTTTCGATAGGTCAGCGTTAAACAGCACATTTTCGACCGTTTACGAGCACTTGCAAAGACTGGATTTGTTTGTTATAGTCCGCTCAGGAACGAAAAAACGAGTTCCGATGTTCCAAAATATCATTCAGGGGGTTACGAAAATGAAAAAGAGTTTGCTTTGCAAGGTCCTGGCCGTCGCCGCTCTGTTCGCGGCGTGCGTCCCCGCGTTCGCCGGCAAGTATGACAGCTGGCCCGAGAAAGATGTCCATATCATCTACTACACGCGCCCCGGTTCCGGCGGCGACACGTTCCTGCGCAACCTGGCCGTGGCCGTCAAGGACAAGCTGAACGGTCATTCGATCGTCATCGAGAACATCATCGATCCTTCCGGCGCCGTGCCCTGGGGCCGCGTGCAGCGCGCTCCCAAGGACGGTTACACGCTGGCCTGCCTGAGCACGACGGTCGTCACGGCCGATCTGATCGGACACTCGCCCGTCAAGTACCCCGATTTCGCCGACATCTGCGCGCTCGGCAACGATCCGCAGTACATCTTCAGCCGCAAGGAAATGCCCTTCAACACGCTGCCTGAGCTGCTTGCCTATGCCAAGGCCAACCCCGGCAAACTGAACTGGGGCACCGCCGCGCCCACCAGCGCCAGCACGATCTGCTCGGCCGAGATCATCCGCTCCACGGGCATCGACGTGAACCGTATCGTCTTCAACACCGGCGGTGACACGCTCGTCAACATCCTCGGCGGCTTCTGCGACATCGGCGTCGGCGAGTACATGGACATGCGTCCGCAGATCGAAGCCGGCAACCTCAAGCTGCTTGCCCTGGTCGCCAAGGAGCGCAACGTGCTGAACGTGCCCACCACCGTTGAAGACGGCTTCAACATCGTCTTCGAGCGCGCCCGCGGTCTGGCCGCTCCTGCCGGCACGGATCCCGAGCTGGTCGAGCGCATGGCCGAGGTGTTCAAGACGGCCCTGTCCGACGAGAAGTTCTGCAAGTACCTGAGCGACGAGGCCATCGAGGCCAAGTACATGAACGGCGCGGAGTTCCTCGCCTCCTACGATCAGGTCGCCAAGACGATCAAGGACAACGAAGCTGCCCTTCGCGGCAAGAAGCAGTAGCCGTTTTACAACCTCTTTCATCTTTGCCTTTGCTGGCAGGTTCACCGTCTTGCTGCCGGTGAACCTGCCCTTTCGTTACCCTCTTTTGACCATTATTACTGCGTTTCATAGCAGTATATTCCTATTATCACTTCCTTAAGGAGGAATTTTCGTGAACGGATTTTTCAGCCGCGATCGCCTGATCGGCCTGTTCTGTTTCGCCTTCGCGGGTTATGTCTGGTATGAAGCAGGGACCTTCCCCACTTCGGATTTCGACGCCGTCGGCCCCACGCTCTATCCCCGCTTCCTGGCGACGGTGATCGGTCTTGCCGCGCTGGTTATCTTCCTGCGCCCGTCCAGAGGCTCCGCGGGCAAGGACGTCAAGGCCCACTGGGGCTCGTTCTTCTACGTTATCGCCGTTTCCTGCGCTTACATCGCGCTGCTCATGCCGCTGGGATTCATCCCAACAACGGTCCTCTTTCTGCTGGCGATGGTGCTCTACTTCGAGCCCAGCGAGCTGAAAGTGCGCGTCCGTAAAGCCGCTCTTTACGCGGTATTGTTCTCCGCGTTTCTTTACCTGTTCTTCGGCAAGATCCTCGGCGTTCTGCTGCCGGGCGGCGTTCTTGCCGGACTGATCAAGTGATTCACTGAGGAGGTCTTTCACTATGCTGGCATTGTTCGGTCAGGGCCTGCTTCAGGCGGCCACTCCCATCAACATCATGTACATCACGTTCGGCGTCATCTGGGGCATCATCGGCGGCGCCATTCCCGGCATCTCGGCTTCGGTCGCCATGTCGCTGCTGCTTCCGCTCACGTTCGGCATGGATCCTTCACACTCGCTGCCGATGCTGGCGGCCGTGTACGTCGGTGCCGAGTACGGCGGTTCGATCCCGGCCATCCTCATCAAGACGCCCGGCACGGGCGCTGCCGCGGCCACGGTGCTCGACGGTTACGAGATGCAGCGCAAGGGCCTGGGCGGCAAAGCGCTGTGCATTTCGCTCTATGCGGGCGTGATCGGCGGCATGGTCTCGGTCATCGTGCTCGTCTTCTCGACGGTGCCTCTGGCAAGCTTCGCGCTCAAGTTCGGTCCCAGCCAGTATTTCTGGATGGCGATGATGGGCCTTTCGATCGTCGGCGCGGTGTCGGGCAACGATCCCATGAAGGGGATCATCTCCGCGGCGTTCGGCCTGTTCCTCGCAATCATCGGCATGGATCAGTTCACTTCGACGCAGCGCTTCACGTTCGGCGTGTTCCGTCTTTCCGAAGGGCTTGACCTGATTCCCGTGCTCGTCGGCCTGTTCGCGCTCAGCGAAGTGTTCCGCCAGATCTTCCAGGGCGAGATCTTCAGCGTCATCAAGGACAAGGTGAAGATGACCTATCCCACGAAAAAGGAACTCGCCAGCGTCACGCCGATCGTGCTCGCCGGCGGCGCGATGGGTTC
>JAEEUD010000285.1 GCA_016286835.1 Pyramidobacter sp.
GTCGATTTGGTGCGGGCGTCCTCGGCGTTTTCAACGAAGCCCATCATCTGCGCGCCGATGCAGCGGATGCGCTCGATGTGCTCCATCACGTCCTTGTTGGCGTTCAGTTCGACCAGTTCCGTGCCCTTGATGCCAAGGTCCTTCGCGCGGATGAACACGGTCGGGTTGGAGCAGTCGAGCAACGTCACCTCGATTTTGCCGTAGCCGGGCACGTCGATCGTATCGACTTTGTGGCCCGTGGGGAAGAGCTTGCCCGTTCTCGCGCCGGCCGGGTCGAGGAACTGCATGTTGACCGGGGAGCCGGTGCCGGGCACGCCCTTGATGGCCGTGTCGCCGTAGACTTTGGCCTGTCCGTCTTCCACTTCGACGTACTCCTCGATGACCTTTTTCGTGTTCGTGTTGTACACGCGCACCACAGTCACGGGCTCGACAGCCTTGACGAGGCCTTCGTCGATCGCGAACGGCCCCACGGCCGAGGAGATGTTGCCGCAGTTGACGCTGCCGTCCACGTTGGGGATGGTGATGTCCACCTGGCGGAACGTGTAGTCCACGTCGATGCCGGGACGCTTGGACGGTGCGATGACGGCGATCTTGCTCGTGGACGAGACGGTGCCGCCCATGCCGTCGATCTGCTTCACGTCGGGCGTGCCCATGACCTTCAGAAAGATCTCCGGCCACTGGCTCTGGTCCGCGGGAAGGTCCTTCTCGTGGAAGATGACGGCCTTGCTCGTGCCGCCGCGCATGTACACGCAGGGGAATTTTCTCATTTTCATATTCGTTTCCGCCTTTCTTTGTCGTCGCGGCCGGGCCGCGGAGTTTTTTGTGACGCTTCCGATCATACGGGCGCGGCGTCATTCTGTAAAATCGTCTCTTTCTATCGCGTCGATTCAAAAAGAGAATGACGCGCTGCGTCTTTTCAAAAAGCGCCTCCGACGGGAAATCCGGAGGCGCGAAATTTTACATGTAGACCGGGTACGCCATGTACATGTAGACGACCGTGATGACGATCGTGATGATCGACAGAGGCACGCCGGGGCGCACGTAGTCCATGAAGTTGTATCCGCCGGGCTCCATGGCCATCGTCGTCGCGGGCAGGCCGAGCGGCGTCGCCAGGGCGATCGTGCCGGCCATGCGCAGCGTCATCAGCGCCGACTTGGGATTCATGCCGATGGCCGAGCACACGGCGAGGACGACAGGCGTGAACATGATGATCGTGGCCGAGTTGGACATCACGTTGGTGAGCGGGATCACGATCGCGTAGATGACGCAGATGACGAGCAGAGGGGAGGCGTTGGTGCCGAGAGTGCTCTTCATAAAATCGACGATGATCTGCGTTGCGCCGGTCGATTTCATCGCTGCCGAAACGGGCACCATGCAGGCGTACATGACGACCGCGCTGAGCGGCACGGCGTGGCAGGCTTCCTTTTCCGTCTGCAGGCCGCAGGCCACGCAGGCCAGAGCGGCGATCATGCCGGAGATGCCGACGGGGATCTTGATCACGTCTTCAAAGCACATGGCCAGGATCGTGCAGACGAAGATGATGAACGCGGCTTTTCTCTTCCACGAGGGCACTTTGGAATAATCTTTCTCCGCGCCGTAGGAAGGATCGAGCACATTGCGCGGCTCCTCGGGCATCAGCTTGAAGCCGATCGTCGAGAGGAACACGGCGCTGACGAACGTGAGGATCAGGCAGATGGGCGCCAGTTCGAAGAAGCTCATCGTCTGCGCGTTGGGCAGTTTCTCTAGGATCTCTTTGAGATACAGCGTCGAGTTGGAACCGACCGTCGTGATGCCGCCGCCGAAGCACACGCCCACGGCGATGGGATACATAAGCTTGCAGCGGCGGTAGCCCGTCGCCACGGCGATGCCGAGTGTGAGCGAGATCATCAATGCCGCGCAGCCATTGTTGGACAGGAAGCCGGAGATGACGCCGGAGAACATGACCAGCCAGAACACAAGCGCGCGCTCCGTTTTGGCGACCTTCTTCAGGAAGATGCCGATCTGCGCCGCCGCGCCCGTGCGGAACATCGCGTCGCCGACGATGCCCAGCCCGGCGATGATCATCACGTTCTGGCTGCTGAAGTTCTTCAGCACCGTCTTGCTGTCGATGATGCCCGCCAGATAGAGGCTGAGGCAGATGAACGCCGCCGTCGCAGGGATCGGGATCTTGCCCGTGATGAACAGGACGAGGCCGATCGCCAGGATGATCGCCAGGAACAGAGCCGGATGCATGATTGCAGAGATTGCCATAAAAGATCCTCTCCTTCATTTCAGAGCCGTGAGGCCCTTTTTTGTGAACGCGATTGCATTCTACCCCTCGACAATCATGCTGTAAAATCGTAAAATTTCATCATAACGATACGTTTATCGTATGGAAAGGGACTATCCGCATGGACGAAAAAGACCTGGAAGTGCTGCGCGTGCTCATCGACACGCCTAACATCACCAAAGCCGCGCGCGAGCTGTTCACCACGCAGCCCAGCCTGACGCGGCGGATCCAGAAGATCGAGGAGGACCTCGGCTGTGAGCTGTTCGCGAGGTCGAAGAAGGGCCTGACCGCCCTGCCGGCGTTTGAACGTCTGATGCCCACGCTGAAGCGGGCTGCGCAGACGATGGAAGAACTGCGCGAGGAAGCCCGCGCAGCCAGCGGCGTCGTCGCCGGAAAACTGAAACTGGGCGTGTCGATCAACTATGCGCGCTATACG
>JAEEUD010000286.1 GCA_016286835.1 Pyramidobacter sp.
GTCGCGCCGGACATGGACCACGTGATGATCCTCAAGGGACAGAAGAGGTACTAAACAAAACCCAACGCAAAGACGCGAAGATAAGAAAAGCGCTGCAAAGACCGGATACAGTGTCGGTCTTTGCAGCTCTTTTTATGATTGTTTCACGAGTGACATTTTTCTTGCCGGAAATCCCGTTCCGACGAAAAACGCATGAAAACGCCGCGCCGCGAAGGTGTTCCACACGGAACATCCTTCGCGGCGCGGCTTATTTGCTGCTTTTTACTTGCCGTACTTGTTGCAGAAATCGTCCTCGATGACCTCGGGCTCGCGGCCGGCAAAGCGCTTGGCCGTGCTGGCCAGGTGGCTCTCGGCGTAGTCCTGCCAGCGGTTGTCCATCTTCTCGAAGACCTTGTCCTCGCCGGCCTTCTTCTTCTTGGCGACTTCGGCCACGAGGTCGGCGTCGGCCTTGTGGATCACGACGATGCCGTCAGCGTCGCCGACAAGGATGTCGCCGGGGAAGACGACCTGACCGCCGACTGCGACGGGCGTGCCGATCTCACCGGGGCCGTTCTTGTAGGGACCCTGGGGCGTGATGCCGACGCAGTAGATGGGCATTTCCATCTTGCTGAGGGCGTCAGCGTCGCGCATGCAGCCGTCCACGACGATGCCGGCAATGCCCTTGTACTGGGCGAACTTCATCATGATCTCGCCGGCCAGCGAGCGGTTGCAGTAACCGCCGGCCTCAACGACGATGACGTCGCCGGGCTGGGCGCGGTCGAGCGCCTCGTGGAAGAAGAGGTTGTCGCCCATGGGAACGCGAACGGTGAAGGCCGTGCCGAGCAGCTGCTTGCTGGTCTCGGGGTTGAGCAGACGGATGTTCTCGTTCATGTTGAAGAGGCGGTTCATCTCGTCGTTGATGTTGCTGGAGGGGATGCCGCGGAAGGCTTCGACCTGCTCTTTGGTGGCGCGGGTGAACTTGGTGAAAACGCGATTGCCGATGGTGGACATTGGAAAACGCTCCTTTGATGGAAAAATTTTTGTGCTGCGCTTTTCAACTACGGGAAAAACTTTTTCCTGTTCTTAAAATACACCAACTGCCGCGAAAATGCAAGTATCAATTTGAGAATGTCGGGGCGATTTTGTCTGCGCTCGTGACCGTGCGGCATGGCGACGGCTTTTGATCACGAATGATCTTACTTTCCCAGCGCCGAGTAGAGTTCTTCGAGCATATTCGAAGACGCGTCGTCAAGGACGAGCCCGTTTTTCATCGCCGCGGCGCGGGCTTCGCGCTCCTTTTCGCCGTGGATGTACACGCGCGGCTGGCCATCGGCCGGCTCGCTGTGACGGATCTCGTCGAGGATCGATTCGATGTGCGCGCGCATGAGCTTTTCGTCGCCGAACAGGTCCATGCGGACGGCCGCGAAGAAGCTGGAAATGCCGGCGCCGCGGCCCGAGCCCTTCGCCAGCGCGTGATAGCTCCAGCCGCCCAGCGACAGCCCGGCGCAGAGCAGCTCGACGAGCAGGCCGAGGCCGTAGCCCTTGTGTCCGCCGGTCTCTTCGCTCATGCCGCCGAGGAAGACGAGCCCGCCGTGGCGCGGCTGCGAATTGAACTGGCGCAGGAATTCCGTGCCGTCGGTGATCGGTTGTCCGTTCATGTCGGCGGCCCAGCCGGGAGGCAGCGGCTTCTTGCGCCGCTCGTAGACGCGCACCTTGCCGAACGCGGCCGTGGTCGTGGCCATGTCGAGCAGGAACGGCGCGCCCTCCGCGGCGGGGATGGCGACGGCGATCGGGTTGGTGCCGAGCATCCGCGTCTTCCCGTGCGTGGGCATGGCGTTGGGCTTGGTCGTCGTCATCGTCACGCCGATCATGCCCTCGGTCGCGATCTCCTCCGCCCACACGCCGGCCATGCCGTAGTGGCTGGTGTTGCGCACGGCGCAGAGGGCGACGCCGCTCTGCCGGGCCTTGTCGAGGCAATGCCGCACGGCGAACTCGGCGATGGGATAGCCGATGCCGTCGTGGCCGTCGATCGTCAGCGACACGGGCGTTTCCTTGACGATCTCCGGCTTCGCGTCGGGTTTGACGAAGCCGTCGGTGATGTAGCTGCGGTACAGCTTCAGGCGGCCGATGCCGTGCGAGGGCACGCCGCGCGCCTCGGCTTCGGCCAGCACGCGGGCGGTGAGGGCCGCGTCGGCGGCGGAATAGCCGAAGCTGCGCAGCACGGCGGCGGTCTTTTCAAGCAGTTCTTCATAACGGTACGTTCTGGACATGGACAGCGCTCCTTTAGGCGCCGCGTCGGCGGCGCGATGTGTACGCGAACAGGATAGCGCAGAGCGCGGGCGCGCGCAAGCGGAAAAAAGTTTGCAGGCGGTTTCGTCTTTTCCGCGGGCATTTCGCGGCTTGAATTTTCGAGGTTTGCATTGTATAATTTCATTTATAGAAAATTCACGCGCGCGTATTTGAAAAAACGCGCCGCTATCACGGAACAGGCAAGGAGCGAACGAGCATGACAGCAAACGGCGGCGAGGCCGCGTCAAAAACTTTGGAGCACGGACTGGACGTGCTGCTGTGCTTTCTCGAGCACCGGCGCGAGCTTTCGCTGACGGAGATCGCGCAGTTCGTGGGGCGCAACACGACCAGCACCTACCGGCTGGCGCAGACGCTTGCGGAGAAGGGTTTTCTCGAGAAAGACCCCGTCAGCAAGAAATACTCTCCGG
>JAEEUD010000287.1 GCA_016286835.1 Pyramidobacter sp.
TGATTTTTGGGGGTGTTACACGTGTAATCTTGCGATTGGGTTATTGTTTGCCCTGCGCGATCGTCAGGATCTGGCCGCACAGCTCGGCGATGCGGTCGAGTTCCTGATGTGTGTTGTTTTCTGGCTGAGCGGAAGGTGTTGGCTCGTTTTGAATAAGCTGGGCGAAAGCACGCAGTTTTTCTTCGATGCCGTGGGCGTTCATATCGAGAAAGATGCGCTCGCTTTCCTCCGCCTGGGTGAACGAGCTGGTGTCGATGGAGCGGCGCCGCTCTCCGGGCGGCTCGCCGAACAGCCTCTTGTAATACGAGCTGAACGTCTTGAGGTCGGGAAAACCACAGTCGGCGGCGATGTCGGTGAGGCTGTGACCGGTGTTGTTGAGCTGATACAGCGCGTGACGGAAGCGGATGCGCGTGAGGTAGTCATAAAACGGGATCCCGACGTTCCGCCGGAAAAACGACGAGAAATACGTGCGGTTGTAGCGAGCAACTTTTGCCGCGTCTTCGAGCGCGATCTTTCTGTCGTAGTTTTTCTCCAGCCAGTCGGTCACGTTCCGGATCGTTTTCATGTTCTTGCGGTCGCGAGGGGATTCACGGGGCTCCGCACTGGTAACGGGGAAGTCGGCCAGCAGCTCGCCCAGCAGCATGTTGAACGCACCGCGCAGCGTGAAACGGGAGGCCGGCGCAGATGAGCCTGCGGCGAGCATCATCTGCGCGGCGTACTGCCGCAGGCGGACGAGGCGGGACTCGTTTCGCGTTTTCGGCGTCGATACGCACTCGATCTCGATCTTCCTGAACGACGGTTCAAGGTCGGAAAAGTATTCCGGGGCAAAACGCAGCACGAGCGCCGTGGATTCTTTGTCCTGCGAGACCATTGCGTGCCCTTTGTTCGAGTTGACAAGGAATACGTCTCCTTCACGCATGGCGAAGCTCTTTCCGTCGGTGCAGAAATTGACGTCGCCTTCGAGCAGAAGGAGGAATTCGTATTCATGGTGCCAGTTGTAGCGGAAAAAGTTCACGTCGCGGACATAGAGTTCGAGCGGGTGGGGCCACAGCGGCCCGTCGCCTTTGTAAAAGTACTTCATGACTGCCTCCGATCGTGCGGAAAACTCGCCTGAAAAAGCATTTTCTGAATTTTTGCCGTATGGATATTGTTTGTGTTGAATTAGATTATAGTTTGAATGACAGAAAAATCAAGAGACCGCAGCGAAGACTTTAGAAACAGGGTAGTTATCGCGTAGTGCAGAACGGGAGAAACACAGCCGGCTGCGTGCTTTTGTCAGTTGAAACGCAGATTGTTCGGAATCATTCACTTTCGCCTTGTCATGGGGCGGGGTATACTCCGGCTGTCCTGAAGGACAGGACGCAAAAACGAAATTTCAAAATCTCTTTTCAGGAGGATGTTTCCAATGACAAAGGCGAAAATGCTGCGTGAGATGCTGGCTTCGGGCAAGATCGTGATGGCTCCCGGCGCGTATGACGCGTGGTCGGCGAGAATGGTGGAGCAGGCCGGCTTCAAGGCCGTGTACATGACAGGGTACGGCGTGTCGGCCAGCGTGCTCGGACGTCCCGACATCGGCCTGATCTCGGAGAACGAGATGGTCACGGCCGCCCGCAACATCTGCAACGCCACGAATATCCCCGTCATCGCCGACGCCGATAACGGCTACGGCAGCGCCCTGAACGTGGTGCGCACGTTCTCCGATTACGAAAAAGCCGGCGTGTGCGGCATCCAGATCGAGGATCAGGTCATGCCCAAGCGCTGCGGCCACATGGAAGGCAAGCAGCTCATCCCCAAGGAAGAGATGGTCGCCAAGGTCCGCGCCGCCGTCTATGCCCGCAAGGATCCCGACACGGTGATCATCGCCCGCACCGACGCGATCGCCGTGAACGGCTTTGAGGACGCGATCGACCGCGCTGTCGCTTACAAAAATGCCGGCGCCGATGTGATCTTCGTCGAGGCGCTGCAGAACCGCGAGCAGGTCGAGAAGGCTGCCGCGCTCGTCGGGGCGCCGCTGATGGCGAACATGGTGGAGCACGGCAAGACTCCGCTCGACACGGCTGACAAGCTTTATGAGATGGGCTTCCGCATCGCCATCTATCCCGTCGTGACGCTGTACTCGGCGACCAAGAACATGCAGCAGGCCCTTGCCGTCCTCAAGGAGAAGGAAGACCTGACCGCTTCCATGCCCTACGAGACGGATTTCCCCACGTTCAACCAGATGATCGGCGTCAAGGAGTGGCGCGATCTTGAGAAGACCTTCGTCTGCGGACAGTAAAGACACGATAAAAGGGAGGAACTTCACATGCTCAGCCTTGCGATCGTTCTTTCGATCTTCCTCGCCGTCGCCATCGGCTACAAGCTGAAAATCAACGTCGGCGTTCTTGGTATCGCGTTCTCGTACATCTTCGGCTGTTTCGTCATGGGGATGAAGGCCGGCAAGGTCATCGGCCTGTGGCCCCTGGGTCTGTTCTTCTTCATCATGATGTCGTCGTTCTTCTACGGCATCGCCGTAACCAACGGCACGCTGGCGCTGTTCTCCGAGCACGCCATCTACCGTTTCCGCCGCCATCCCTGGTTCGTGCCCGTGATGATGTGGCTGGCCTGCTTCATCGTTTCCGGCCTTGGCCCCGGCCCCACCACCGTGTTTGCGTTCATGCCCGCCATCATCCTGGCAACGGCCGAGCGCATCAACATG
>JAEEUD010000016.1 GCA_016286835.1 Pyramidobacter sp.
ATGCCCGAGGTGTTCCGCATTGCCGAGAAATGGGGCCTTGACGCCACTGAGATCGGCCGCACCGAAGAAGGCGACCACTACCGCATCTACTGGAAAGGCAGGATCGCCGCAGACGTGCCCGCCACGACCATTGGCAGCGACTGCCCGGTCATCCCCTGGCCGGCAGAGCGTCCTGACCTCGAAGCCGGATGGAATAAAGAAGTGACGATCGACGCGCCGGCCAATCCTGGCAAGGCGCTGCTGGGACTGCTTGCCGATCCCAACCTCCACTGCAAGGAAGACATTTACGTCCAGTACGATTCGATGGTGCAGACCAACACCGTCGTCGGCCCCGGCTCGCCGGTGTGCGCCTTCCGCGTCACGGAATCCGGCCGTATCTGCGCCGTCAGCATGGAAGCCGACCCGTGGGGGTGCGAACTCGATCCCGAGCGCGCCACGGCCAACCTCGTAGCCCGTTCCTGCCGCGTGCTCTCCGTCGCCGGAGCCGTACCTGCCGGTCTGACGAACTGCCTCAACTTCCCCTCGCCCGAAAAGCCCAAACACTTCTGGGTGCTCAGTCACAGCGTCGAAGGCATGGCCACGGCCTGCAAAGCGCTGGATTGCCCTGTCGTTTCCGGCAACGTCAGCCTTTACAACGAAACGTCGGTCACGGCGATCCTTCCGACGCCGCTGCTTGGCGTCGTCGGCATGGTCGAAGCGCCCGCGATCCTCAAATCGGGAGCGTGGGAGGAAGGCGATCTGATCTTCCTCACCGGCGTCAACAAACCGACGCTGGCCGCCAGCGTTTATCAGCGCCACTACGGTCATGATTTTGCCGGCCGTCCGCTGCCTTTTGAAGCCGAGAAAGAAAAGACTTTCAACAGCGGCGCCCTCGCTGTCGCGCAAGCGCAGGCAGCGCACAGCGGCCGTCCCGTCATCGGCGGCGGCCTGCTCACGGCGCTCGCCAAGGAAGCGATCGACTCCGGTATCGGTGCGTCGCTTTCCAAGACCGATTTCACCGTCGAAGAACTCTTCGGCGAAGGAGCGACTGTGGCGGTGTACGCCGTCCCGGCCGATCAGGCCGATTCCTTCCGCTCCTGCTGGAAGAACGTGCCCGTTGAGCAGATCGGCGTTGTCGGCGGCGATTGTCTGAAACTCGGTGATTCCGTCTTGTCGACGGTTGCGGAACTGAACAAAGCGTTCAGAAGCTGATCGCGCTCCCGGCCGTGGCTGCATGCCACGGCCTTGCGCGCTTTGTTTTGAAACCTCATAATCCGATTCGTACGGAGGTAAACAACCAATGAGCAATCTGACCTACGAAAAGGCCGGCGTCGATATCAAGGGCGGCGACCATTGGGTCGAAACGATCAAGGGCATTTTGAAGCAGCACACGGCCGATCCCCGCGTCGTCGGGGGCATCGGCGGGTTCAGCGGTCTGATGCGCCTGTCCGGCGACCAGCTGATCGCCGGCTGCTGCGACGGCGTCGGCACCAAAGTCGAGATCGCGCGCGCATCGGGCATTTACGACGGTCTGGGACAGGATCTCGTGGCAATGAATGTCAACGATCTCGTCACGGGCGGCGCGAAGCCTCTGTTCTTCCTCGACTACATCGCCTGCGGCGCTCTGAACGAGACAATGATGTCGGCTGTCGTCAAATCTGTCGTCGGCGCCTGCGAATACTGCGGCTGCGTGTTGCTTGGCGGCGAGACGGCAGAAATGCCCGGTGTATACGGCAAAGAGAGCTTCGATCTGGCCGGCTTTGCTGTCGGCGCTCTGAAAGAGTCCGAGATCATCGACGGCCATACCGTCAAAGAGGGCGACGTGATCATCGGTCTGCACAGCTCCGGCGTGCACAGCAACGGTTACACGCTCGTCCGCTCGGCTCTCGCCGACGAGATCGCAAACGGACTTGACAAGGAAGGCCCCGTTCCGGGCGAGACGCTTGGCGAAACACTGATGAAGCCGACCCGACTTTACGTGCCGCAGGCCATCGCAGCCACAAAGACCGGCAAGGTCAAGGCAATGGCGCACATCACCGGCAGCGGCCTTGAGGACAATATCAACCGAGTCGTCCCTGCTCCTTGCGTCTGCAAACTGACATATGACTGGCCGCGTCCGGCTGTGTTCGATCTGATCGCCTCCAAGGGCGTCGAAGAAGAAGAGATGCGTCATGTCTTCAACCTCGGCATCGGCTACGTGTTCATCGTCGATCAGGCTGACGAGGCGGAAGTGACGAAAGTCCTCGCCGACATGGGCGAGCAGCCTCGCCGCGTCGGCACGGTCGTGCGCGCATGACGATCAAAATCGGGATCCTCATCTCCGGCCGCGGCACCAACATGGACGCGATCGTCGAGCATATCCGCTCCGAAAACGCGCCCGTACAGGTGTGCTTCGTTGCCAGCGACAAGGCTTCGGCTGCCGGTCTGGAGACCGCAAAAAGCAAAGGGATCGCCACCGCCGTACTTCCCTACAAGCAGGGACGCGCGGCCGGCGAGGCCGGGATCGAACGACTCTGGCAGGAGTACGGGATCGATCTGCTCGTGCTGGCCGGCTTCATGCGCCTGATCACGGGCGATTTCGTCAGCCGCCACGAGGGCCGCATCCTCAACATCCATCCGGCCATGCTCCCCAAGTTCCCCGGCGCGCATGGCATAGAGGACTTCTGGAAAAGCGGCGAAAGCTCGAGCGGCGTCACAGTCCACGTCGTTGACGCAGAGATGGACCACGGCCCGATCCTCATGCAGCGCGAGGTCGTGCGCGAACCCGACGACACGATCGAGACGTTTGAAGCAAAGATCCACAAAGTCGAGCATCAGCTCTACTGGCAGGCGCTGAAAGCCTATATCAGCACAATCACGCAGGAGGCATAAACCATTATGAAACGTGCACTTATTTCCGTCGCCGATAAATCCGGCGCCCTCGAACTCGGCAAAAGTCTCGTCGGACTCGGCTGGGAGATCCTTTCCAGCTCCGGCACGGCGAAGATGTTCCGCGATGCGGGCGTGCCCGTGATCGAGGTTTCCGACATCACCAAGTTCCCCCACATCCTTGGCGGCCGCGTCAAGACGCTTCATCCGCTCGTTTTTGGCGGCATCCTCGCCCGCCGCGACCTTGACAGCGACGTGAAGGACATGAAGGATCACGGCATCGCCGGTATCGACATGGTCGTCGTCAACCTCTATCCGTTCGAGAAGACTGCCCGTTCCGGCGCCGACCTCGACGCGCTGATCGAGAACATCGACATCGGCGGCGTCGCGCTGATCCGCGCCGCGGCAAAGAATTACCGCTATGTCGCCGTCATGACCGATCCCTCGGATTACGCCGCCGTTCTTGATGAGATCAAAGCCGAAGGCGATGTCACGCTGGAGACACGCCGCAAGCTCGCCCTGCGCGCTTTTGACGCCACGGCCCGCTACGACGCGACCATCGGTGACGGTCTGCGCCGCGAAATGGGCGAACGTCCTGACGCAGCCGTGCAGACTATCCCGCTTGTTCGCAAGCAGGAGCTGCGTTACGGCGAGAATCCTCACCAGAGCGCAGGCGTCTATCTTCCGCCCCTTTCCGACTTCCCCGTCGAACAGCTGGCCGGAAAGGAACTGTCATACAACAACCTGCTCGACCTCGACACCGCCATGCGCGCCACAGCGATGATGCAGAGCGACATCGGCGCCGTCGTAATCAAGCATACTACGCCCTGCGGCATGGCTGTGGGCAAGACGGTCGCCGAGGCCTACGACCGTGCCTTCGAATGCGACTCGCTTTCCGCGTTCGGCGGCGTCGTCGGCGTGACGCGCCATATCGACCTGACTACGGCCGAATCGATCTCCAAACATTTCACCGAAGTCCTGCTCTGCCCCTCGATCGACGATGACGCACTGGCGCTGCTCAAGGAAAAGCGCAAGAGCCTGCGCATCATGACGTGGAAGGGCGGCCGTGTTTTCGACCGTCAGATGGTTTCCACGTGGTGCGGTCTGCTCATGCAGGAAGACGAGCTCGCGCCTCTGCCCGACCAGAGTAAGGGCACGTGGATCGGCACGCCGAGACCTGACCTGTGGGACGACCTCGTTCTTGCCTGGAAGGTCGCGGCCGTGTCCAAGAGCAACTCCGTTGCTATGGTGAAAGACGGCGAGGCCGTCGGCATCGGCATGGGCTTCTGCAGCCGCGTCTTTGCTGTCGAGTTTGCAGCCAATCAGGCCGGTGAAAAGGCCAAGGGCGCGGTGATGGCATCCGACGCCTTCTTCCCCTTCCCTGACGGCGTCGAGAAGGCTGCTGCGGCCGGGGTCGTTGCCATCATTCAGCCCGGCGGCTCCGTGCGTGACGAAGAAGTCGCCAAACGCGCGCAGGAACTCGGCGTCTCGATGTTCATCAGCGGTCATCGCACGTTCCGCCACTAGACGCACATGGGCGACAAACTGAACGTACTCGTTCTCGGCAGCGGCGGACGCGAACACGCCATCATTGAAGCCTGTTCACGTTCCCCGCGCCTTGGCAGGCTCTACGCCATTCCCGGCAACCCCGGCATCGCGAACCGCGCCGAATGCCATAAACTGAATGCCGAAGACGGAACGTCAATCGCTGCGTTCTGCAAAGAGCACGCTGTTGATCTCGTCATCGTCGGACCGGAAGCGCCACTTGCCGCAGGCGTCGCCGACGTGATCCGTGCCAACGGTACCGCCGTGTTCGGGCCGTCAAAGGCCGGAGCGATGCTGGAAGCCAGCAAGGAATTCTCCAAGAACTTCATGGCTCGCCATAATGTTCCGACAGCAAAGTTCTTCGTCTGCCGCACTGTTGATGAAGCCCAAAATGCCCTTGCTCAGTTCGCTCCGCCTTACATCGTCAAGGCCTCGGGGCTTGCTGCCGGCAAAGGCGTCTTCGTCGAACCGACGCTCGAAGGCGCGCGAAACGCCGTCGAACAGCTTCTTGTACGGAAAACACTCGGCTCTGCCGGCGACACGCTCGTCATCGAAGAAGCCCTCCCGGGACGCGAGCTTTCGCTGATGGTCATCACCGACACGAAAGATTTTCGTCTGCTCTCTACCAGTCAGGACCACAAGCGCCTCAAAGACGGCGACAAAGGCCCCAACACCGGCGGCATGGGCGCATACGCTCCTGCTCCGTGGGTCACCGACGAACTGATGGCACGCGCTCTGCGCGAAGTCATCGAACCGTCCGTCGCAGCCTTGCGCGCGGAAAAGCTTGATTACCGCGGCGTGCTGTACGTCGGCCTGATGATCGCACCGGACGGCACGCCCAAAGTGCTGGAATACAACGTCAGACTGGGCGATCCCGAGACCGAAGTGCTCCTGCCGCTGTTTGAGGGCGACTGGGTCGATCTCTGCTGGCACGTCGCCAACGGCGACCTCGCCTCATTCGAGTGGAAAAAGGAGACGCAGTGCTCGCTTTGCGTGATCTGCGCTTCGGGCAACTATCCAGCGGGTAAATCCGCTCCGGCCGTGATTTCTGGACTTGACGCCGCGAATGCCGTTGCAGGAGTCACCGTCTACCATTGCGGAACATCCGCCCAGGACGGATCAATCATGGCCACCGGTGGCCGTGTACTGTGCGTCAGCGCTGTTGCCCCCACACTTGAAGCTGCCAAGACACGCGCTTATGAAGCCGTGAACAAGATCAGTTTCGACGGGATGCAGTACCGGCACGACATCGGACATCAGGTTTTTGAAGCGTAATTGATGGGCGGCCCAACGTGGCCGCCCGTCTTTCTCTGCAGTTCACACTCTGATTTGAGATAAAGGAGTTTACCATGGACAAAGCAAAAATCGGCATCATCCTCGGCTCCGCCAGCGACCTGCCCCACGCGCGCAAGATCGGTGACGTGCTGAACGAACTTGACGTCGCCTTCGAAGTAACGATCGCCTCTGCGCATCGGACCCCCGACGACGCCGCTAACTACGCGAAAAACGCACGCAGCCGCGGACTTGAAACGATCATCGCCGTTGCCGGTCTCTCGGCTGCACTTCCCGGCGCCATTGCCGCACAGACAACGCTCCCCGTCATCGGCGTACCCGTCGAATCCGGATCGCTGCTCGGCATGGACGCATTGCTCTCCACCGCCATGATGCCGCCCGGCGTTCCCGTCGCCTCCGTTGGCATCAACGCAAGCGCCAATGCCGCCCTGCTGGCCGCGAGGATTGTTGCTTCCCACGACGCCCCGCTCGCCGACCGTCTGCAGCAGTACGCAGACAAAAAGGCAAAATCGGTCCGTGCCGCCAGGACCGACGAAAAGTCCTTCGACGGTCTGCCGATGGCCCCCGCCGAAGCGCTGGAATGAGGATATGTTTGGAGTTCTGCCGTTGTTGATTGAACGAGCGTCCTCACACGCCGCTGCACACGCCTGAAAATGGATACGAAAAAAGGGAGTTCCGCGAAGGAACTCCCTTTTTGTTAGCAAATGGCGCGCCACGCAGGATTCGAACCCACGACCTCCTGGTCCGTAGCCAGACGCTCTATCCAGCTGAGCTAGTGGCGCGCATACGTCGGAAAAGAATCATCTCTCCGAATGAAACAAAATGAATTATACCCTTCGAATCAGAGATTGGCAAGAGCGAGCCATGAAAAACAAATTATCAGACAATTCTGTCCTGTTTCAACTCGCATTTTATCCCTCATAGTTGCCCCCTATCCCAACGTCCGCGCGACGATGGGGACACAGACGACGATCGAGATCATGCGCACCGTGTGCAGGATGCCAACAACAAGAGAATCAGCGCCGTAGTCCTCGGAAAGGAACAGAACCTGCGACAGTCCGCCCGGGCAGGTTGCCAGCACCAGCGTCGTCGCGTCCCAGCGCGTGATGCGCTTTAAGATCCACGCCAGTACGAGGGCAAGAGTCTGAATCAGCGCCACCGACACGAGTAGCGGCGCAAACAGGTCCACAGCCAAACGCACCGTCTCCGGTGAGAGCGTCACGGCCACGGTGATGCTCAGACAGATCTGTGCGACGGTGCGCAGCCAGCGCGGGAGAGGATACTTTTTGCCCGTAGTAAGGTTCATCGCCGCAGCCGCGCACATCGCCCCGATCATGTACGGCGACGGAGAACCGATCGCGCTGAACAGGAACGCACCGCCACAAACGACGATCGCAAAAAAGATCATTTCGCACGGCGAGGCCGCAGCCCGACAGTCAGCCTGCGTGTTTTCAGCTGAAACAGGACCGCCGTGCGAAGCCATCCAGCGCGTCAGAAACGGCAGCGTCAGGCAGACAACGAAAATGCGTACCGACTGGAAGAAGGCAACGATTCCGACGTCAGCGCCGGAGGACATCGCAAAGATCGACATCTCGGAGATGCCGCCGGCCGCCGAAGCGGCCAGACAGGTCATCATCGAAAGACGGCCGCCGCCCGCTCCGTAGAGGAGAAAACCCGCCAGCACCGAAATTCCGACCATCCACGCCGAACTGAGCGTGACCGGCAGGAGCATCTTGCGCATCTCGCCGAGCGTGCCGCGGTCGATCTTCTGCCCGATGATCACACCGCTGAGAACTTTGGCCGTGAAAGCCACAGGGCCTTTAACAAAGGGGATCTGTACGCCCGCGAGATTGAGCGCGCCTAAGACGATCAAAGCGCCGATGATCGCCGGAGAAGGCACGCGCATTTTTTTCGCGGCCAGAAAACCCAGCCAGCCCAAACCGAACTGCGCCGCCGTTCCGGCGCACGAAACAAGCAGCTCCATGCCGTCAGCCGACGATCAGTTCAAGAGCCCAGCGTACCACAGGCGACATCACGGCGCCTGCCGCACCCGAATAGATCAGGACCAGCAGGACCAGCGAGCCCCAACGCTCCAGCCACTCCATCACAGCGATCGGACGGGGCGGCAGGAAATAATAGAGCAGCTTTGAACCGTCAAGCGGTGGTACTGGCAACAGATTGAACACGGCGAAATTGAGATTGACGACGACAAAGGCAAACAATACTCGACGCAGGCCGTAATTCGTCCAGAATAGCTCTGGCATCCAGTGGAAAAGCGCGCGTACCACCAACCCGAAAACGATGGCCGTGAGAACGTTGCCGGCCACACCGGCAACGGATACAAGCAGGATGTCACGCCGTGGGTTGCGGAAATTGCGCGGATCGATCGGCACAGGTTTAGCCCAGCCGAAATGGAACAGGAGCATACACAGCGCGCCCCACGGATCAAAGTGCGCCAACGGGTTGAGCGTCAGCCTGCCTTCGAGCTCTGCCGTGCGGTCACCGCATTTCAGAGCCACATATCCGTGACAGAACTCGTGGAACGAGATCGCCCACAGCACCGCCGGCACGGCCGGAAGCAAGCCAAGCAGCTCGCGCCCGACATCTGAAAAGAACTGATTCATTCGTCACTCACCTTTCCGCGCCGCCAGCGCGGTCATCGCATCCCAGACTGGAGCAAGACGTGCGTACAACGTTTCTGTGTCGCCGTCGTTGCAGATCGCCCAATCGGACAGCGCAATACGCTCCTGCCGGCTTTTGAAGAACCTGCCGCGCCGCGCCAGCTCCGTTTCGTCAAGTCCGCGGAAACGGTTGCGCTCAGCACGTGCCGCTTCGCCGGCGTACAAAAACAGCGTTCTGTCGGCCCAGTCAGGACGGGGATTCTCAAAGAACATCGGGATCTCAGCCACCGTCACGCCTTGATCCGGCAATTCACGTTCCATGCGGGCATACACGAGCGGATGCGTGACCCCGCACAGCCAGCGGTAATCTTCATCGTTACTGAAAACTCGCGCCGACACTGCCCGTTTATCGATCGTCCCGTCGGGAGAGAAAACGGCTCCTCCCCAGCGTTCACGGGCAAGTGCTGGCAGTTCCGCGCCGCTCCACATCTCTCGCACGATCGCGTCCGCGTCGAGCAGCGCGGCTCCCTGACGGACAAGCCACGCAGCCGCCGTCGATTTACCAGCGCCGGGTTCTCCCGTAAGGACGATAACCGTTGAAGCCATAGCGTTCGGGGGCCTCCTTCTGTTCGTAAATGTCCGTACACTCGTCGGGCAGCTCAGCCATGAAGCGCGAAAACCCTTCCATGTGGATCGTGCCGAACAGCCGACGCTGTCGTGCACCGCTCATGTAGAGCCTCTCCTCGGCGCGCGTCATGCCGACATAGCAGAGACGGCGCTCTTCTTCCAGCTCTTCAGGCGTGTCGGAACTGCGACTGTGAGGGAACATCCCCTCTTCCATGCCTACCATGAAAACGACCGGGAATTCAAGCCCTTTAGCAGCATGCAGTGAAGAAAGATTGACGGCATCGCGTGTCTCATTCTGCGTGTCCATGTCGGTATAGAGCGAGATCTGATCGAGCACGTCGGCCAGTGATTCGCCGTCGGGAGCGACGGAAAGCAGTTCGCGCACGTTTTCCAGCCGATCTTCCCAGCCGGCCGGATCATCCTTACGCAGCACTTCCTCGTAACCGAGACCGTTCATGATCCATGCCAGCACAAGCGAAAGATTGTGCTGGCGTTCGAGAATGGCGCTCATATGCTCGGCCAGGTTCGCCGCCCCTTCCCCTGCCTTGCCCTTCAATCCGCCTTTGCCCGCTTTCACAGCGCCCCAGGTGTCAGCCGCCGTTCCGCGAGCGTTGCTGCCGATCCATGCCGACAATTTCTCCACGCTCTTCGGTCCCAGCGAACGCGCCGGCAGGTTGCCGACGCGGTTGAGTGAGACGGCGTCCCACGGGTTGACCGCCAGCCGCATGTAAGCGATCACGTCCTTCACTTCCTTGCGGTCGTAAAAGCTCGTGCCGCGTACGATGCGGTAAGGGATGCCGTTTTCGATCAGCGACTGTTCAAGCACGCGGCTGATGGCGTTGACGCGGTAGAGTACGGCGATATCGCCGTAGCGGTACTGCGCCGTGAGACTGCGTATCTCGCGCGCCAGCCGCTCGGATTCTGCCTTTTCGTCGCGCAGGAACCATAGCTTGATCTTCTTTTCGTTCTCAGGATCGGCATGAGCCGCTCGCAGATTCTTCTCGCGACGGTTCTTGTTATGACGGATCAGTTGGTTCGACGCTTCAAGGATAGTCGCCGTCGAACGGTAGTTCTCCTCCAACAGCGTCACTTTTGCGTTGGGAAAGTCACGCTCAAAGTTCATGATCGTCTGATAATCCGCACCGCGCCAGCCGTAGATCGACTGGTCGGGATCGCCGACCACCATCAGATTCGGTGATTCACCGACGATCATGCGCATCAGTTCGTACTGCGAGCCGTTCACGTCCTGATACTCATCCACGAGCACCCACGAAAGGCGCTCTCGCTCGCGCACCAGCACTTCCGGTTCGCTTTTCAGAAGCTCCAGCGGAAAGGCGATCAGGTCGTCAAAGTCAAAAGCCCCCTGCTCCTTCAGCGTCGCGCAATAACGGTCGTACACGTCGCGCATGAAGTTTTCATACGTGGAAAAGCTCTGTTCCGCCGGATCACGCGAGGACTTGATCTCGGAGATGCGGTTCAGCGCCCAGGCAGGCGTGTATTTTTCGGTGTCGATGTTCAGCTCCTGCATCACGCTCTTGACGACGCTCTGCGAGTCGGAACGGTCAAAAACGACGAAACTGCGCCTGTATCCGTGCTCTTCTAGGACATAGCGGTTACGGAACAGCAGATTCAGTCCGAACGAATGGAACGTGCAGATCTGCGCGCCGCCGCGATTTGCTCCGAGCAGCTTATCGACGCGCTCCCCCATCTCCCGCGCGGCCTTGTTGGTGAACGTAACGGCAAGGATTCGCCACGGTGCAACGTTTTCCTGATTGATCAGCCAGGCGATCTTGGTCGTCAGCACACGCGTTTTGCCGCTGCCGGCACCGGCCAGGACAAGCTGCGGCGCGCCGGAAAAACACACCGCTTCGCGCTGCGCCTCGTTCAGCCCCTTTAAAAGCTCTGCACCTTCGGTCATCGTTTTGTCCTCAGAACGTTCAGCCGAGGGCCCGCAGTCATTCGCCGGCGGCTCCCTTTTTCTTCGCGTCGCACCAGTCGTAAAGCAGTTTCAGCCAGAACTGCATTCCCTCACCCGTGACGCTGGAAACGCGCAGACGACGGCCGTGCGGATTGAGCCGAGTCACGTCATCCCAGTAGAGCACCTCGTCAAAGTCGATGTAGGGCTTCAGATCGACCTTCGTCAGCACCACCGCGCCCGCTTCAGAAAAGAGGAGCGGGTATTTCAGCGGCTTGTCGCTGCCCTCGGGCAGACTAGAGATCGCCACTTTATAGTCCTCGCCCAGATCGAACTCCGCCGGACAGACGAGGTTGCCCACGTTCTCAATGAAAATCAGATCAAGCTCGTCCAGCGGCAGTTTTTCAAGAGTGCTGTCGATCCAGTTGGCTTCCAGATGACAGCCGCCGTTCGTGTTGATCTGTATGCTCGGCGTGCCTGTCGCCTGGATCCGCAGCGCGTCGCGGTCGGTCGCCACGTCGCCCTCGATGACAGCGCAGCGAAGATCGAGCCCCTTCAGCGATCGTTCCAGCAGCGTCGTCTTGCCAGAACCGGGAGAACCGATCAGGTTCACCATCAAAATGCCGCGCCTCTTCAGCTCATCACGGATCTTCTGCGCGTAGCCAAGATCGGCGGCCATCACGGCCTGGCCGATGTCAATCTTCCTTCTCGCCATCGTCTTCCACCTCGACAGAATCGATATCCAGTTCCATGCCCTGCGTCATCTGCGCGTCGTCGCAGCCGCAATACGGGCAGACCATTCCCATATGTTCCTCGCCCCACTCGCGTCCGCATTTCGGACAACGGACGACGATCGGGACGTTTACGATCTCCAGTTCAGAACCGGCCAGCAAAGTCCCCTCGCAGGCAGCCTTATACGCGAAGCGCATCGTCTCGGGGATCACCTGACGCATCGCGCCGATCTTCAGCGTGACTTTTTTTACCTGTTGCCAGCCCTGTTCTGCGCCATACTGCTCCAAAGAGTCGATCACGGCGCTGACGAGGGAAAATTCGTGCATTCGCCCCACCTCCACAACCAGTTTATTTTACACCATCGCGCGTTTTTCGACGATGCATTTTGGCCGGGACGACACGATTTGCTATAATTACAGTATCTTACAACGACCTTCGAGGACAAAACGATGATCCTGCCTGACGAACAGTTTTATAAAACCTGCGCACACAAGTTGACCAGCTGGTTTGAACAGAACCGCCGCGATCTGCCCTGGCGTAAAACGCGCGATCCCTATTCCGTGCTCGTTTCCGAACTGATGCTCCAGCAGACACAAGTCGAACGCGTGAAAAGCTATTATCCACGCTGGGTGGATCTTTTCCCCAATGTTCGGGCGCTGGCCGCCTCAAGTGAAGAGGAAGTGCTGTCCGCCTGGCAGGGATTGGGATATTACAGCCGCGCACATAATCTGCACAAATGCGCGCAGACTTTGCTTGCCGACGGACATGAGACGCTTCCTGCCGACGCTGCCTATCTGCAAAAGCTGCCGGGGATCGGCCCTTACACGCTCGGTGCAGTCTGTTCGATCGCCTTTGAGCAGCCCGTACCCGCCGTGGACGGCAACGTTCGGCGCGTCTTTTCGCGCCTCCTTGATCTGGGAAGCGATCCGACGAAAAAGGATGGCGCGGCCCTGATCGAACGTACCGTTGAACACATCCTCAGACTTGGTGAACCGCATATTCTCACGCAGGCGTTTATGGAACTGGGAGCGACTGTCTGCTCGCCTCTTTCGTCGTGTCAATGCAACGATTGCCCTGTTTCCATGCTCTGCGCCGCGTTGAAAAAAGGAACCCAGTCCAAGCGTCCCGTCGCTGACCGTCGAGCAACGATCATGCGCAGACTGGGAGCTGCCCTGCTGATCGGCGACGCACAAAACGGATGGATCGTTCGCCGACGCCCCGAAAGCGGCCTGTGGTCGGGTTTTTACGAGATCCCGTGGATCATCGGAGGCGAAAACGACGACTTTTCGGCGTGCCTCCAAACGTTGCGCGCCGAACTTGGGATTACCGCTCCGTGCGAGGAAACAGGTCTTGAAGAGACGCTCCGTTTCACGCGCTGGCAGGTGCGCGTGCGCCTTTGGCGCACTTCAGCCGTTTTGCAGCTTCAGAAAGGCGCAGAAATCGTTTCCTCCCACTCTCTGCTCAAACTGGCAATGCCGGCCGGACTGAAACGACTTATCACAAAGGCATTGACGCACTGACTGCATGAAATGGATCACACCTTCTGGTGAACAAAAAACTTCGTTGAGACCACGATAAGAAAATATAAATCGCACCGTCGACGACTGGTATTTGGGAAGAATCGAGGTATAATATATAATTATCAGTAAAGGACTTCATTTGGAAGGAGATCATGAAATCAAATGACACTTGAAGAGCTCATGCCCCGGATCAGCGGTGATAAAGCAGCCTCATACTATATCGCAAACGTCCTGCGCGAAGCGATCTATCGCGGTATTCTGCGTGACGGCGAACAGTTGTTGCAAAATCAGCTTGCCGCGCGTATGGGAGTTTCCCCCATTCCTCTGCGCGAAGCGCTGAAACAGCTGGAAATCGAAGGCCTGGTCGAATTTCGCGGACGCCGCGGCGCGATCGTTTCCGGACTGACGTTGGAAGACGCGCGGGAAATCTACGATATGCTGGTATG
>JAEEUD010000288.1 GCA_016286835.1 Pyramidobacter sp.
CTCTGAGTCTGTTGCATCCAGTTTGATAATTGGCCTCCGTTTTTTGTCCGTTTTCTGAACGTCAAAACCGACGTTTTTGTCCGTTTTCTGAACACAAAACATGGGTATTTTGTCCGTTTTTACAAAAAGACGCCGGACCGGCAGGCATGAAAGTCCTCCGATCCGGCGTCTTTTCGCGCTCACAGCTGCGACCTGATGATGTCGGAAACTTCGTGGAGCGAGATGAACGCTCCGGCGTCGATGTGCTGCACGAGCAGTTTCAGCTTGTTGATCTGAAAGCGGTTGACGATGAAATAGATGATCTGCTTGTCTTCCCTTGAGTAGCCGCCGACGGCCTTGACGATGGTGCCGCTGGATGCGAAGTTGGCCGACAGGGCCGAGACGATCTCGCCGGCTTTTGTCGTGACGATCATGGCGCACTTGGCACGGTCGAAGCCTTCGACGATATAATCCACCGTCCGCGACCCCACGTAATAGGTGACGATCGAGTACAGGGGCAGGATCCAGCTGCGGATGGTGAAGCCGCACACGGTGTAGAGCACGGTGTTGAACGCCATCACAAACGAGCCGATGGAGACGCCGATCTTTTTGGCGAAGACGACGGAGATCACGTCGATGCCGTCGATCGCGCCGCCGAAGCGGATGGTCAGCCCGCTGCCCACGCCGGAGATGGCTCCGCCGAACACGGCGCACAGCAGCAGATCGCGCCCCGCCAGCGGCGAGATGAAGTTCACGTTGATGGGCAGGACGTTCATGATCAGGTACGACATCAGCGAATAACAGCACACGGCAAACAGCGAATACACGGTGAAGGCCGCGCCCTGCCGTTTCAGCCCGAAGGCGAAGACGGGCACGTTGAGCGCCGCGAGGAAGACCGGCAGCGTCAGATACGGCGGCGTGACCTGATCGAGCAGCATCGACAGGCCGGAAATGCCGCTGTCGTAGAGCTTGACGGGAAACAGGAACAGCGTCACGCCAAAGGCGTTGACGCACCCGGCCAGCGCCAGCATGGCGAAATTGAGGGCATGAAGCTCGCGCAGCGACGCTTTCAGCGCGGTCCAGCGCCGGCGCAGGGAATCGCGGAGCGCGGTCATGATTTTCCTCCGCGTTTGGGTCCAATCAGTGAAAGATGAATCCTTTCCATTTTCTCAGTCTCTCCGTTTCTTACGAAATCAGCATGGTGTCTGTGTTTTCTGCCGCGAAAGCCGATGGCCCGCGCGGGGGATCCGTTTTCAATCCTCGATCGCCGTGCCGAACCACTCGACGAACGCGCGCACGGCGGCGGGGACGTACTTGCGCGGCGGCAGGAGCATGAAGAACTGGCGCTCGGTGGCGTGGCCGGCCAGCTTGTAATAGCGCAGGCGCTTTTCCGGAGCGGCGGCGACGAGGCGGTCGCTGACGAACACGGCGCCCATGCCGCCGCCGGCAAGGCGGTAGGCGGTGACGTGCTGGCCCACTTCCAGGCGGATCTTGACGCGCGGGGCGATGCCGGCTTCCTGAAAGAAGCTCATCGCGCGCTCGTGCAGCACTTCGCCGCTGCCGAGGAGGATGAATTCCAGATCGCGGAACATGCCGAGGTCGACTTTGGGGCAGTCGGGGCGCAGGTGTTCTCCCGCGGCGATCTGGGCGGCCGTGAGCGCCGCGGCGGATGCCGCTTGGGGCGCAAGCTCTTCGGGCACGGCCAGGAGCAGGCGGTCGCGAAATGCCGGCACGTGCTCGTATGCTTTCACCAGCGCGGCGTTGGCGCTGAAGACCAGGTCGATCTCGCGCTGTTCGAGCAGTCGGGCCAGATGGGCCGAGCTGTGTTCAAGCAGTTCCAGCTCGATCTTCGGCCAGGCGCGTCCGAAGGTGGCGAGCACATCGGGCAGGATATAGGCGTTCACGTAGTGCGAGCCGCCAAGGCGGACCCGTCCCGTGTTCAGTTCGCGGATATCGGCGATGCGGCGCTTCATCTCGCTTTCAAGGCGAAGCGTCTCGCGCGCCGTCTCGATATAGATCTCTCCGGCCGGCGTCAGCGTCGGCGGGCGGCGGCTGCGGTCGAACAGAGGCGCGCCGAGCGCGCGTTCCGCCTTGCTGACGGCCATGCTCAACGCGGGCTGGGAAAGATAGAGTTTTTCCGCCGCCTTGGAAAAGCTGCCCTCGCGCCAAATTTCCCAGATGTAGCGCATCTCCTGTTCCATCGCGCGCCCTCCTTTCGTGGTTGCGTCCTCATTGTACCACGCCGCAGCGTCCGCGGGATCCGACGGCGATTTTTCGTTTTACTTCTCCGGCCGTTGCGGCTATACTTATGGAAAGTCTTTCACAGGGAGGCGTTCTGATCATGGCGACATTCGGGACTTTTTTTGAGCTGGGCGGGCGCGGCGCGCTGGAAGCGCTCTCGCGCTCGGGCTTTGACTATGTGATCATCGACACGGAGCACGGGCCTTTTTCCGTGGAAAGCACGGCCGATTTTATCCTCGCCTGCGAGCGCGGCGGGCTGACGCCGTTCGTGCGCATCGGCGACATTCGCCGGCCGTATGTGCTGCGCATGGCCGACATCGGCGCGCGCGGACTGATCGTGCCCTGCATCCGCACGGTCGATCAGGTGCGCGAGCTGGTCGCGAACGCCAAGTTCCCGCCCGTGGGCAACCGCGGCTTCTGTCCCAACCGCACCAGCGGCTGGGGTGCCGCCGCCTGGGCAGGCGA
>JAEEUD010000289.1 GCA_016286835.1 Pyramidobacter sp.
GCGTTTCACGCGAAACGTTCCCGCCGGCTCTGTTTGTTCCGGACGATCCGTATTACCGGTCAGCGTAGGAATAGCACAGCTCGATCAGGCACTTGACCGCGTTTTTGTAGTGCTCGACGGACATGTTCTCTTCGGGCGCGTGGTGGTTGGCGGTGGTGTTGGCCGGGCCCATGCCGAAGATGGGCAGCTCGGGCCAGGCGTCGCGGAAGACGGAGGCCGGGCCGGCGCCCATCTGCGTCAGCTCGATGACCATCGGCTTGTCGTAGACGCGCGCTGCCGCTTCGCAGGCGCGGGAACGGAAGGGGTGATCGGGGCGAGTGCGCACGGGGTAGGATTCGCCGCCGCAGCGCGTCACTTCCACGTCGCCGAAGCCGCGCTTTTGCAGATGCGCGCGCAGTTTTTTCTCCACGTCGTCGGGGTTCTGGTCGGCGACGAGGTAGAAGCTGATGCGGGCATAGGCCGTGTGCGGGACGATGCCGCGCACGCCGTTGTGCGGCTCGCCGGCGTCAAGGGCGCAGACGGAGAACGACGGTTCCATGTACATCTGCTCTTTCAGCTGTTCGCCGGTGGCGCCGCGCACGAACGACCTGAGCCGGAGCGCTTCCTTCATCCTCGCCTCGTCGGACGGGAAATTGCGCAGTACTTCCCTGTCGGCGTCGGTGACGGGCAGCACATCGTCGTAGAAACCGTCGATGGTGACGCGCTCGGTGACGGGGTCCTTGAGCGAGGCAAGCGCCCAGACCAGACGCCACGAGGCGCTGGGCACGGTGGTCCCCATGCGGCCGTGCACGTCGTTCTTCGCGGTGGTGACGCGCAGGTCAAAGGCCACGGAGGCGCGCACGCCGCAGCGCAGGAACGGATGTCCCGCCGCGTCGTTGCAGCCGTTTTCCCACAGGCAGACGTCGGCTTTCGTCAGCTCTTTGAATTCTTCGGCGTGTTCGCGCGCGAAGCGGCTCATCGACGGGCTGGACGTTTCCTCATCGCCTTCGACGAGGAATTTCAGGTTCAGCGGCACGCCGCCGTTGGCTTCCGTCATCGCACGCACGGCGTGGATGCGGTAGTACAGTCCGCCCTTGTCGTCGCTCACGCCGCGGCCGTAGAGCAGGCCGTCGCGTTCATCGACCGCGAACGGGGCGCGGTTGGTCCAGTTCTCCGTCTTGCCGGGCAGGACCACATCGTAGTGGTTGTAAAACAGCATCGTCTCCGGCGCAGTGCCGGCGAGCGAGGCGGAGATCAGCGCGTTGCCGCCCTCGACCGGATGGCGCGCGGTGGTGAATCCGGCGCGGCGCAGATCGGCTTCGAGCGTGCCGCGCATCTTCTCCAGTCCGGCTTCGTTACCGGCGTAGCTTTCGCAGGCGACGGCGTTTTTCAGCTCGGCAAGGCACTCGTCGAAGTGCTCGTCCACCCAGGCGAGGGCTTTTTCTTTCGGCGTCATGGGCTGGGCTCCTTTTTACAGAGGCACGGCCACGAACTCGTTTTCGCAGCTGGGGCCCCGGCAGATGTGCGCCACGCCGTCGGTGAGGTTGTAGATGATGCCGGCGACGGTGGTACTGCGGCGCGCCATCGGCAGCGAGGTGTCGGCCGGGTGGCGGCAGATGGCCTTGGGATAGTTCTCGTGATCGCTGAGGCAGCGGATGATCCACGGCACGTCGATCGCGCCGCGCTTTTCGCTGAGCAGCTCGTACAGCCGTGCGGCGCGCGGCGACTGCTCGAGCGCTTCCTTGGCGGGGTCGACCATGAAGTGGTTGGCGTGCGTGACGATGCCGCCGGTGGGCTCGATCAGGTCAGTGCCGAGCGGCGAAGTCTCGAAATCGAGCGCCCTGCCCGCGGCCGAGCCGAGGATGAAGTTGTTGGAGACGTTGCGCGGCGTGTCCAGAAGCAGCTTTTTGGCCTCGTCGAACGTAGTGCTTTCCAGCACCTTGCGGCGCAGGAAGGTGACGGGCAGGGCCGTGCCGCGGTTGTCGCCCTTCGACTGGAGGTTGTTGGCGCACAGGCCCACGCCGTGGCTGTTGAAGCCGTTGCGGATCACCTGTCCGGCTTCGGCGCAGCCGACGATGCGCGTGCCGTCGGGCATCGTGTAGTGGACGACGACGATGTTGTCGATGATGCCGAGGCGGTAGTCCCAGTTCTGGCCGACGAAGGCCTTGCCGCCGGCGGTCGCCTCGGGAAGCAGCGCGAAGCTGGTGCACTCGTGCGGCTTGGGGAACTTGGTGATCTCGTAGCGGGTGTTGAGCACCATCACGTCGGCGAAGCTGACGCCCGCGCCGTCGGCGATGCCGCGCACTTCGTCGATCAGCTCGGGATAGACGGACTTGACGATCGGCGCGTAGCTGAGGGCGTACTGCGCGATCTCGTCCCAGCTCATCGTGCTGGTCTGGGCGAACAGCGTCCTGTAATCGGCGACGCCGCCGCGGATCTCCGCTTTGGCCTGGGCGCCGTACTGAAAGCCCATCTGATAGGGCGTGCCGGGTTCGACGTTGACGATCTTGAAATGCTGCATGGTGAAAATTCCTCTTTTCCTGAAAGTTCAAAGGCAAACAGTTTTCTGTGAAAAAGAGCCGCCGCGAAGGGAACGTGGCGGCTCTTCCGGTGCGGTCAGGAACGTTTGAAGCAGGCGACAAAGTGCCCCGGCGCGATCTCGCGCAGGACCTGCGCCTCGCGGCGGCACTCTT
>JAEEUD010000017.1 GCA_016286835.1 Pyramidobacter sp.
TCGGGGGCGTACACTCCGAGCCGAACCCAGCCGCGCTCGCCGGCGTCGGTCACCGTCACCTGCGCAAGACCTCCGAAAAAGACAGTCTGTCCCGGCTTGAACACTTCCAGAGCGCTTTGAAAACACTTTCGAGGTGAAAGAGCCGCGAGACAGTCGGGACACAGGACCGGAACAAACGGATCCTCGCCTTTCAGCCCTGGAGCGTCAACGAGCACAGGCCCGTCGGCCATCCTGTATTCGGTCATGCCGACAGTAGTTCCGGGCAGGCGCGAGACGGTCGGCAGGTCGTTTTTCAGCAGCGAGCCGAGAAGGGTACTCTTACCCACGTTTGCCGCACCGGCAAAAAGGACGCGGTCATTCGCGTCGAACGAATCTTCGATGCGCGCGCGCAGGTCAGCCATATCGCGGCGATTGTGAGCCGACAGCAGAAAAATCTGTTCCGCCGGGACGCCGCAACGGTTCGCCAGCCAAGTAAGAGCCTCCTTACGGGTGATCCATGGATCGAGAAGATCGGCCTTGTTCGCCACGAGAAAAACAGGCTTGCGCAACGTCTCGGCCCAGTCGAGATCAGACATGGAGACTTCCGGCCGCGTCACGTCGAGCACGAGGAACAACGCGGCGCAGTCGGCCGCCTGACGGGCGATCGCCTTTTGAATGTTCGGATCGCTGAGGAGCGCTTTTTTATAGACGCCGTAGTGCTTCATCTGGAAGCAGCGTTTGCAGAGGACGCCTTCACCGGGTTCCTTTCCGGGAACAAGATATCCTGGCAAATTCTCGTCGGCGGTCTGAAAGACGGCGCCGCAGCCCGGACAACGTTTTTTCTCTTCCATTGAGGAATTCACCTTCTTTTATGCTCGGTACAGAAACGTCATTTTTTGGTGATGTACTTGCGGACGTTTCGGCTGTGTTCTTTTTCGTTTTTCGAGAATACGTGCGTGCCGTCACCTTTCGCCACATAATAGAGATAATCGTGCTTGTCAGGCGACAGCGCGCCTTCCCAGGCTGCCGCCGAGGGCACGCAGATGGGAGAAGGCGGCAGGCCGGCACGTTTGTAGGTGTTGTAAGGAGAATCGACCTCAAGATGCTTGTAGAGCACGCGTTTGAGGATTTCGCCTTTGAGCAGATACCAAGCATAGACGACGCTGGCATCGATCTGCAAAAGCATTTTCTTCGCCAGACGGTTTTCGATCACGCCGGCGATGAGTGGATACTCGGCGTCGATCTGCCCCTCACGCTGAAGGAGCGAGGCGATCACAGCCGTGCGGAACGCCGTGTCCTTGTCGGCAACTTTCGCGCCGAACTTCTCAAACCAGGCTGTCGACGCCGATTTAACGAGCGCGGGCAGAGATTTTTCCGTCAGCGCGTAGGTTTCGGGCAGCAAAAATGCGGCGCGGTCTTCGGCTTCTTTAGGAAGGATTTTGCGCATCGCTTCGGGGTAATTGTTGTCGTCGGCAATCACCTCACGCTGCGCCTTTTCATCGCCGAACGGCAGCGGCTTGCCCGGCAACGCGCCGGGAATGATGATCTCGCTGACGTAGGTGGGCACAGCGTCTTTCAGTTGTGAGGCAACATACCATGAAGGACCGGATTTGATCTCGTACGTTCCGGAACGCAGCGTGCGGTCCGCGCCCTTTTTGGTCAGCCAGTACAACAGGTTGCGGCTGTCGACAACAAGTCCTTTTTCGCGGATCTCTTTCGCAAAATCGCGCAGCGATTCGCCGTCCTTGAGCATGACGAAGTCGCTTTTTTCATCCTTATGGAACGGCATAACGAGCGTATCTTTCCACTGGGAAGGTTTCCAGCGGTACGCAGCCAGTCCCAGGGCAAGAACGGCAAGGGCGAGACAGAGCAGGAAAAACTTTTTCATGGACTTCTCCTTCACAGGTCTGGTTTATACGATCAGCATCGCGTCGCCGAACGAGAAAAAGCGGTACCGTTCTTTAACAGCCTCCGCATAAGCGTTCATGATATTTTCGTAGCCAGCGAACGCGGCCACGAGCATGACAAGCGTGCTCTTGGGCAGGTGGAAGTTGGTGATCAGCGCGTCCACAGCTTTGTACTGAAACCCGGGATAGATAAAGATCTCGGTCTCCAGAGGCCCGGGACGCAGTTCTCCATACTGAGCGCACATGCCTTCCAGGGTGCGCACGACCGTCGTGCCAACGGCCACGACGCGACCGCCACGTCGTTTGGCAGCAACGATCTGATCGTACGCTTTCTGCGGGATCACACAGCGTTCGGAATGCATGTGATGAGCACGGATGTCGTCGGTTTTGACGGGACGGAACGTCCCCAGTCCCACTTCCAGCGTTATATCGGCAATGTCCACACCCTGCCGTTCGATCTTTTCCAGCAGCTCGGGCGTAAAATGCAGTCCTGCCGTAGGCGCAGCAGCCGAGCGGGGATCTTTTGAATAAACGGTCTGGTAATCCTCGGGACGAGAAGCCCGCTCGTGGATGTACGGCGGCAGAGGCATTGTGCCGTTGGCCTCGGCCAAAGCACGCACGTCGCAGTCCGACGGAAAGACGACGGTACGTACTCCGTCGTCGCTTTTGATCTCACCGACCACGGCGACGGTCCCGTCGGGCAAACGAACGCCGCTCCCTTCGGGCAGACGGCGTCCCGGACGGACAAGCGCTTCCCAGCGTTTTTCAGCTTCGTCCTCCGGGCGCAGGAGCAGGATCTCGCACTTTGCCGAGCCGCCCTCCTTGATGCCTTCGATCCGGGCCGCCATCACGCGCGTGTCGTTGCGCACGAGCACGTCGCCTGGACGCAGCCACTCGATGATGTCGTAAAAATGCTGATGGAACAGCGCCCCGTCACTGCGCCGAAGCGCCAGCAGGCGGCAATGGTCCCGCGGTTCGACAGGGACCTGAGCGATCAGCTCAGGCGGCAATTCGTAATCATAAGTGTTGATATTGTAAAAATCCGGCTGGTTCGTCACACACGTCACTCCTGTTTCATCGTCTTTGGATAACGGTCCCCGGATAGTAGAAATTGAGGATCTTCTCGGCGCTCCAGCCATGATCGGCCATTGCCTTCGCTCCCCACTGCGAGAGCCCGACGCCGTGCCCCCAGCCGCGGCCGTAAAGCGTGACAGAACCGGCGACTTGAACTGAAGAAATACCGGCATTTGCGGCAGGCTGCGCTGTTCTCTCGGCCTCCTGCGGAGGCGGCGGGGCTAATTCAGCTCCGGGAGCGTCGTTTTTCAGCCCAAGCGCCTTGTTCAGATAAAAACGTTCGCGATCCGGATACATCAGCATATCGAGACGCTCGTCGACAGAAAACTTTTTCTGTGCAATCAACGCTTTGAGCTGAAGTTTCTCTTCTTCGTTCAAAGGTGCGCCGGAAGTCGATTTTTGCACGGTCCGGCGCGGCGGTGCGTACGATGGGGCAGAGGCGGGAGCAGGGACGCCGCCGCGGGAGAACTCAAAGAACGTGCTGCGGACTTTTTTCGCGCCAAGGGCCATGCGGAACTCGGCGCTCGTCAGCGTCGCAGTGCCCGCACTGCCGGTAAAACGCAGCAACGTGGGACGACCGGCCGCGTCGCGTTGAACGATCGATATCTGGCGCAGGACGCCGACGCTTTTGCCTTTTTTGGCCAGAGCAGCCTGGATCTCTGAAGCCGTCAGCGTTGCTTCCCATTCCGCTTTGGGGGACTGTGAAGGGTAAGGCTCACGTCGAACAACAAGATACGGTTCCGGACGCCCCCACACGTCGCGAATATCGGACGTGGCTCCGCCGCAGTCGGAGCTGAAAAACGTGCGCGCCAGCGCGCCGCGGTAGGTGACGACCTGTCCGCGGGTCTGAATGACAGCCTGATCTGTCATTTGTCCGTGCACGTTCGTACCGCGGTAGACCTGACAGTGATCGGTATCGCACACATCAAAGCCCTCGCCGCTGTGTCGCCCTATCTGCGAAAGCGCGTATGTGCGCGAGATCACTGCCTGAGCCTTGAGGACTTCCAGTGCCCAGACGGGACTGATCTCGATGCCGAGCACGCCGCGCAGATATTTTTCCATGTCGAGCTTATTGACGACAGTGATTCGTCCACTATGAGCACGCACGACCAGCTCGCCCTCGTAGGCAGCCTTGCCGCAGCGAATGGGGGCGACCGCCGTGAGGATCAGCGGAGAATCGCAGACTTTACCGCCGACAACAAGGCTGTTGCCTTTTGCCGAAACGGTGAACGAAACGGGAACAGCGATATGCCGTCCCCCGGCGCTCGCCCGCAGCCCCACGCCGGAAACAGCCGCGGAAGGTGCGCCGCGCAGGATGCCGACGCGGATCACGGTGGCCTGTGCGCACGAAGCTGCGAGCAGCACAGCTGCAAACACTGCGAAGCTACAATATTTTAAGCTGACCGGCAGACTCGGGATCCTCCGGCGGATTCTTTCCCAGATAGCGATACGCATTTTCTGTTGCTTTCCTCCCTCGCGGAGTGCGTTCGATCATGCCTTTCTGGATCAGATAAGGCTCATAGATGTCTTCGATCGTCTGCGATTCTTCGTTGAGCGCGGCCGCAAGCGTGGAAAGCCCGACAGGCCCGCCGTCAAAGAGCGTGACGATCGCGTCGAGGATCTTGCGGTCACCGTCGTCAAACCCCAGTCGGTCAAGACCGAGCATATCCATCGCCCGCTCGGCCAGATTTGCTTCGATCACGGTTACGCCCGCCACCTGAGCGAAGTCACGCACGCGTCTAAGCAGGCGGAGCGCGATTCGCGGCGTGCCGCGTGAGCGTTCGGCGATCGAACGGCACGCTTCGGGAGCAACATCCAGCTTCATCACGCCGGCACCGCGGTCAAGGATCTCACAGAGTTCCTCAGGCGTGTACAGCCGCAGCTGCTCGATGATGCCGAAGCGCGCGCGCAACGGTGAACTGAGCAGCCCCAGACGTGTCGTTGCGCCGACAAGCGTGAAGTGCGGCAGATTGATACAGATGCTTCGGGCCATCGGCCCGGAACCGACGACGATGTGGAGCGTAAAATCCTCCATCGCCGAATACAGCACTTCCTCAATGGCGGTCGACATGCGGTGGATCTCGTCGATAAAAAGCACGTCATGCGGCTGCAGGTTTGAAAGGATCGCCGCCAGATCGCCGGTTTTTTCGAGTGCGGGACCGGTCGTAATGCGCAGTTCGCTTTGCATCTCATGCGCGATGATGCCGGCCAGAGTCGTCTTGCCCAGCCCGGGGGGGCCGTAAAAGAGGATATGGTCGAGAGCTTCTTCGCGCTTCTTCGCCGCCTGAATATAGATCTCGAGCTTCGACTTGATCTCGCTCTGTCCGTTGAAATCGGCCAGTTCGAGCGGACGCAGGCCGCGTTCCTCAAGACGCTCGATCTTCTCCTCCTGCGGCGGCAGTTCAAAGCCGCGGGGGATTTTTTCCTGATTCATCGTCGTTCACCTCGTCAGCGCGGCTGGAGCAGCCGCAGACAGGCCATGATCGCAGCACTTTCGTCAAGCTCGCCCTGTTCTGCCTGAACCTGTTTATACGCGCGCAGCGACGAGACGCGATCGAAGCCCAACGACTCGAGCGCGTCGAGCACACCGCCGGCATTGTTCGCAACGTTTCCGCTCTCAGGCGCAACGCCTGCCAGAGGAACGAAGCCTTTGCGGTGGATGCGGTCGGCCAGTTCGAAGCAGATCCGCTCAGCCGTCTTCTTGCCGATCCCGGGCACGGTCGTGAGCATCTTCGGATCGTTGCTCTCCACCGCCGCGATGATATCGGCCGGAGAAAGACACTGAAGCACTGAAACGGCAACTTTGCCGCCCACTCCCTTAGTGAGGATCATCAGCTTGAACAGCCTCCGCTCAGTCTCGTCGGCAAAGCCGTAGAGAGCAATGCCGGCGTCGCTGATTTGCAGATACGTGTAGAGAAACGCCTGTTCGCCTGTTTTGCAAAGATCGGCGGCGCGGCGCGACACGAGCGCTTCCACGCCGAAACCGTTGCACTCGATCACCACGGAAAAATCAGATTTTTGTATGACAGTTCCTCTGATGCTGGCAAGCATGGCTATCTCCTTCCGTAAGCGTACTGCGGGCTGAGCGCGATCGCCAGCCCCGCAAGGGCGATGCCGAGTGCGTCAGCCGTGTCGTCGGGACGCGGGATCTCTGGCAGTCCGAGAAGGTGCTGCACCATCCGCTGCACCTGGCGTTTTTCCGCGACACCGGTGCCGCACACGGTCAGTTTCACTTCCGACGGTTTCGGCTCGACCAGGGGCAGGCCGTACTGCGCCGAGAGCAGCAGTACCGCACCGCGCGCCTGCCAGACAGCTTCGGCCGTCGTCCTATTCTGACCGAAATAGAGACGCTCCACCGACATAAAATGAGGGGAGCAGCGTTCGATCTGCTCCCTCACTCCATCGTACAATGCTTTGATTCGGATCGGCGTTTCCTCATGGGGAGGCGTTTCGAGGCAGCCGTAAGCGAGGGCCGTATATGTGCCGCCCGTCTGGCTGACAACGCCCCAGCCGAGTCGGCCGATCCCGGGGTCGATGCCCAGACAGACGATTCCCTTAGTCGTCGTTGGCAATGGCCTCGTTCACCTCGTCGGTAAACTCAAAGTTGGCGAACACGTTCTGAACGTCGTCGTGGCTTTCAAGCAGATCGATCATCTTCACCATCTTGCGGGCCTTGTCAACGTTGCTGATCGTGATGTTGGTCTTGGGGACCTGGATAACTTCGGCATCGCCGATCTTGTAGCCCTTCTTTTCAAGCGCTTCGCGGACTTCCATCATCGTCGAAGGATCGGTCGTCACCTGAGCGCCTTCGTCCTGCATGGCGACGTCCTCGGCACCGGCGTCGATCGCGTCTTCCATGAGCTGGTCCTCGTTCACTTCGCCCTCGACGATGACGCTGCCCTTGCGCTCAAAGTTCCACGCGACGCTGCCGGGCGTGCCCATGGAGCCGCCGTTGCGCTCAAGGATGGCGCGGATCTCGGGCGTGGTGCGGTTGCGGTTGTCGGTCAGCGACTCGATGATGATCGCGACGCCCTCGACACCGTAACCCTCGTAGGTGATCTCCTCATAGGAGACGCCTTCGAGCTCGCCGGTACCACGCTTGATCGCACGCGTGATGGTGTCGTTGGGAACGCTCACGGCTCTGGCGCGGTCAAGGGCAGCTTTCAGCCTCACGTTCATACCGGGGTCACCGCCGCCTTCCTTAGCAGCGATGATGATCGCCTTGATCAGCTTCTGACGCTCGTTGCCCTTCTTGGCGTCCTGCGCCGCTTTACGATGCTTGATATTAGCCCACTTGGAATGTCCCGACATAAAAAATCACCTCATGAAAAGTTTACAGGAGCCGCACTGCGGCCCTTGATTAAGACAGTTAAAATACTACAGAATGTCGCCGATGACGCACTTTGGCGGCATCATCCTCTTGTGCTCGGAAATGCGAATCCGGCGTTCGATCTCGGCGCGGTCGCGGTCACTGACCGGCTCGCCCGAGACATAGGCGTCGAGCACGGCATAGGTCAGGCCCATCTCCTGCTCGTCCGTCTGCCCCTCCCACAGGCCAGCCGAGGGCGGCTTGTCGATGACGACGGAAGGGATGTTCAAAAGGCGTGCCATGGCACGCACCTCGCCCTTGGTGAGATCGGCCAGCGGCATGAAGTCGCTGCCGCCGTCGCCATACTTGGTGAAGTAACCGACGGTCAGTTCGTCCTTGTTCCCCGTGCCGCAAACGAGATAGCCCAGCGTCTGCGCGATCGCATAAACGGTGATCATCCGCAGTCTCGGCTTGATGTTGGCGCCGGCCAGCTTCGAAGGCGACATGACCGCGTCGATCATCTTCATATAAGCGTCGTAGGGGGTCGAGAGATCGGCTTCGATCATTTTGATCCCCAGCGCATCGGAAACGAGGCGCGCGTGCTCCGCGTCGAGCGAAAGGCTGTGGCACGGCATCTGTACGGCGAGAACTTTATCGGCTCCGAGAGCCTCTTTCAGAAGCGCCGCTGCCACGGCCGAGTCGATGCCGCCACTCATGCCCACGACAGCGCCGCCGGCGCCGGAGGCGGAAATGATCTGACCGATCCATTTTTTGATGAAGTCGATGAGCTTCTGAGCGTCCCTCATCGCACGCACATCCTTTCGTTCGTGTTGAATGACGTTTTATTTTACCACACTCGTCTTTTTTCCGCACTGAAAAAGCCATTGCGGAACGCCGCAATGGCTTTTTTTCTTATGATTTTTTCGGCAGATAAGGACGAAGTGCATCGACGACGCTCGCGCCCTTTTCGACACGGGCAACGATCTCGCCCTCACGAAAGACCACCAGCCCTGCCGGCGAGCCAGCAATGCCGAGCTGTGCATGACGGGCCTCGCGCGGGCCGTTCACCTCACAGCCCATGACGGCGACCGTGAAGCCGTCAGGCAGCTGCGCGACAAGTTCCCGCAGTTCGGGGACCACATCGGCCACGTCAAGCTGACGGCGGCCGCAGGTCGGGCAGGAAATCAGCCGTCCGCCGCGCTGACGCAGGTCGAGCGCACGCAGGATGCTGTAAGCGGCACGTACTTCATCGACAGGGTCCTGCGACAGCGACACGCGCATAGTGTCGCCGATCCCCATCGCAAACAGGCGCGAAAGGCCGCAGGCGCTTTTGATCATGCCGTCCATGCCGCTTCCAGATTCGGTGATGCCGACATGGAACGGGAAATCGCCGTATCGTTTGTTCAGAAGGACATTAGCGCGCAGTGTTTCGGCAATATCGGTCGATTTGGCGGAGACGATCACATTGGTGAATTTGCGTGACAAAAGCATCTCCATCTGCTCGGAAACCGCCAGAGCAAGCGCCGCTCCGCGGTCTCCCCCGGCAGCGTCCAGCTGCGCGTTGTTGACAGAGCCGCTGTTGGCACCAATCCGGATCACGACGCCGCGTTCTCGGGCCAGTTCAACGACGTGCGTAAGGCGCTCAGGACTGCCCATGTTGCCCGGATTGATGCGGATGGAAGGACAGCCAGCTTCGATCGCAGCGACGGCGATGTCGGGATCGAAATGGATATCTGCCATCAGCGGCAGCGGCGAATACTCATTGAGCGTTTTCAGACTGTCTTTCAGCCGCAGGTCGGGAAAGGCAACGCGCACCAGTTCACAGCCTTCGTCTTTCAACTGACGCAGCTGAGCCAAACACGAGTCCGTCTCGTACAGACGCGTTTTCAGCATCGATTCGACGCGGATCGGAGCGCCGGCGCCGATCGTCAGCGCGCCGATTTGCAAAGTCTTTTTCATGCCTACCTCCCGAACAGCCGCAGAATATCCTGCCACGTGATCAAAACGATCAGCGCCCCGAGGAACATGAAGCCGATGAAATGGATCTTGCCTTCCAGTTCGGCAGAGACGTTGCGGCCGGTGATCAGCTCACCGATAGCAAAAACGATGTGTCCGCCGTCCAGCGCCGGAAACGGCAGAAGATTGACGATGCCTAAATTGAGACTGATGATCGCCAGGAACGAGAGAAGCGAGAAAAAGCCCTCGCGCGCAGCCTCGCCCGCCATCGCCGCAATCCCCACGGGCCCCGACACGTCGGCCGCAGAGGGATGTGCGATCATGTCTTTCAGCCCGTGCAGCATCACAAGCGTCATGTTGAACGTGTAGACGACCGAACCGCGTAGTGCCGCAAAGAAGGAGAGTTTCTTCACAGCCGGACGGATGCCGATCAGCGGCGGTTCTCCGGGCTTCTGCGACTTCGTGCCCATCACGAGCGTCAGTTTCTGCTCGCCTCGCCGCACGGCAAGCGTCAGTTCGCTTTTCTGGGCAGCCTGGGAGCGGATCTCGCGGGTCATTCCCGCCCAGTCGCCGACGTTGATGCCGCCGACAGATTCGATCACATCGCCGCTGCGCAGTCCCGCTGCTTCTGCGGGAAAACCGGGGATCAGCTGTCCTACCTCGGATGTGGAAAGGTCAAGCACGCCGCGCGACATGAGCATGACCGTCGCGATCACGACGACCAGCAAAACATTGCTGAGCGGCCCGGCAGCGAGGATGATGAGTTTTTTCCAAGGAGATTTTTCCTGAAAGCCCTCGCCCGTAGCCACAGTTTCGTCTTCGTTTTCTTCGCCCATGCCGGCCAGACGGACAAAACCGCCTACGGGGATCGCCCGCACGGACCAGGCGTTTTTGCGTCCCTGCCGCTGCCACAGCAGCGGCCCCATGCCGAACGAGAATTCATGGACTTTTACGCCGAACCAAAGCGCCGTCAGATAATGTCCGAACTCATGCACGACGACGCAGATCAGGATGATAAACAGAAAAGCCAGCAGACTATGGACCATCAGCGCCATCCTTTCTTAACGCTGCCGTTCAGGCCGCCGCACCGGACATACTCGCCCGTCGCGGTAAGACAACGTTCATAGAGCGCGATCCGTTCGTCCAGGCCCACAACAGCTTCGCCTTCGTAACGCTCGACCATCGCTGCGACGAGCCGGGCGATGCCTGTGAAGGGGATTTTGCCCTCGAGGAACAGGCGCACGGCCGTCTCGTCGGCAGCGATCAGGATCACCGCAAACGGCTCGCCGCGGCGAGCGACATCCAAAGCCGTGTAAAATCCTGGGAAACGGTCGCTTTTCGGCAGTTCAAAATGGAGATCAAGCCCGTCAAGAGCCACAGGCTCAAGACCATTCAGCCGCAACGCCGGCCGATTCGGCCAGGAAAGCGCCGTCAGCGCGGGCAGCCGCATATCCGGGGCGCTGAGCAGCATCTTCGCCGCTCCGTCCACGAACGAGACCAGTGCGTGCACGTGCGAGCCGGGATGGACGACGGCGCTTACGCGCTCGGCGGGAACGCCGAAAAGGTAACTCGCTTCCAGAAGTTCGATGCCTTTGTTGATCATCGTCGCGCTGTCCACGCTGATCTTTCGACCCATCGGCCAGACCGGATGCGCCGCCGCCTGCGCCGGCGTGATCGCCTCAAACTGTTCCAACGGCGTGTGCAGAAACGGACCGCCCGAAGCTGTCAAAACCAGTTTGCTCACGGCCTCACGCTTTTCACCCATCAGACACTGCCACAGCGCGTTGTGCTCACTGTCAAGAGGACGCAGCTGCCCGCATTCGACATAGGGAGCGATCCGCGGGCCGAGGATCAGCGCCGATTCCTTATTGGCAAGGCTGACTTCAAGCCCCTTTTCCAGAGCCTTTTCCAGAGCTTTTACAGCCGCAACGCCCGATGAAGCAAAAACGAAATGGTCGGCAACCGAAGCGTCGATCAGATCAAGCAGCGCGTCAGCGCCGCAGTCCAGCTTCACGTCCTCCGGAAGATCGTTTCTGGGCCGTGAAAGGACGGCGCGTTTAACGCCGAACTCACGGCAAAGGGCGGGAAAAGAATCCCGCCCCGTATCGGCCGCCAAGGCCGTCACCTCAAACAGCTGCGGATACGCCCGGCAGACAGCCAGCGCCGAACCGCCGACGCTGCCCGTACACCCGATCACCGCAACCCTTTTTTTGATGTTATCCACGTTGTTCTCCTCTGATTTACATCAGACAGACCCACCAGATCAGCCACGCGCACAGCGTATTGACCAGCACGCTGTCGAAACGGTCAAGGAAACCGCCGTGTCCGGGCAGGATGTGGCCGCTGTCCTTGACACCGTTTTCCCGCTTGACCAGCGACTCGACGAGATCGCCCAGTTGTCCGGCGCTGCCGCAGGCCGCGCCGACGAGCACGAACGCCCAGGGGCTGAATTTGAAATACCAGGCGCACAGTGCGCCGCACAGTACGCTGGCGAAGAAACCGCCGATAAACCCTTCAAGGCTCTTATTGGGGCTGATATGCGGACAGATGCGCAGCGTGCCCCATCTTGATCCGACCAGATAGGCCGCCACGTCGCATGACCAGGTGCAGAGGAATATCGAAAGCACCGCCGCCCAGCCGACAGGATCGGGCAACGAGCGAAAACGGATCATGCAGTACCACGGCACGATCGTGTAGATCAGACCGGTCATGACCGGGCCGACGCTCGTGATCGAATGGCTGTCGGCCGTGATCTGCCTGCGGGCCAGCTCAACGAAATAAACAAAGAAGCAGCACAGGCCGAAGATCGCCATCAGCCCGGCCTGCGAAACACGCTCGGAGGAAAATAGCACGATCACTGCCGTAACGAATCCGGCGAACATACCTGCGCGCGGAACGCCCGGGGCCATGCGGTAAAACTCCCACAACGAGCCCAGCGCAACGAACGCGGCAAAACAGTGCCACCACATACCGCCCAGATACAGCAGCGCCAGCATCACGGCGACGAGAGCCGCACCGCTGAGCGCACGAACGATCAGTGTATGTTTAAAGCTGTTCGACTCTGCCATAACGCCGCTCCCTTCCTGAGAACGCTTCCAGCGCTTTTTTCAGTTCCTCTTCGCCGAAATCAGGCCAAAGCACGTCGGTAAAATAGAACTCGCTGTACGAGCTCTGCCACAGCCAGAAATTGCTCAGTCTCAGCTCCCCACTGGTACGGATCAGCAGATCGGGATCGGGCAGTTCTGGCACATAGAGGAAACGCTGCAAATCCGCTTCGCTTCTGATCTCACACCTCGCATCCCGAGCCGCAGCAATAGCGTCGAGGATCTCCTGACGTCCGCCGTAATTGAAGCAGACGACCAGTGTGATGCGGTCACACTCAGCCGTTTCCGCCTCGCTCCAGTCGATCACGCGCAGCACTTCCTCGGGGACGCCTTTCCGTGAACCGCAGAAGCGAACGCGCACGCCGTTTTCTTTCAGCTCGGGGACTTTCGCTTTCGCAAAGCGCTGGAGCAGTTCCATCAGACCGGCTACTTCCAGTTTAGGTCTGTTCCAGTTTTCCGTCGAGAAAGCGTAGACCGAGAGGTACCGCACGCCAAGCTTCGCCGCGGCTCGCAGCGTCCGTTCGAGCGCTTCGATCCCCGCTCTGTGTCCCATCAGGCGCGGCAGGCCGCGTTTTTTCGCCCAGCGGCCGTTGCCGTCCATGATCACGGCGACGTGCACGGGGACCTTTTTATTCTCCTGCTCCATCGTTCGTTCCTTTCAGACTTTCATAGCGCGCGTACACCTGCTGGATATCATGCCAGGTGAGCGCCTTCGGGCCGTCCTTCTCTCGGCTTTGGTTGCGCAGCAGGTAGCTGGGATGGAACATCGGCATCAGTGACACGCCGCGCCAGTTGAACCAGCGCCCGCGCATTTTTGTGATGCCGCCGGTGCTGTGCAGAAACCACTTCAACGGCGTGTTGCCGAGCGCAACGATGACCCGCGGCCGCAGCAAGGCGATCTGCGCTTCCAGCCAGCCCTGACAGCAAAGCACTTCTTCGATCTCAGGCGCCCGGTTTCCGGGAGGACGGCATTTGACGATATTGGTGATGTATACGTCCTCGCGCTTGAAACCGGCGGCCTCAAGGATCCTCGTTAACAACTGCCCCGCCGGTCCGACGAACGGACGTCCCATTTCGTCTTCAACTTCGCCCGGTCCTTCACCGACGAACATCATGCGGTTGGTCAGAT
>JAEEUD010000290.1 GCA_016286835.1 Pyramidobacter sp.
CGCCCGGCGTCGGCCCTATCCATGCCGTTGATGCAGCGCAGCAGCGTCGATTTGCCCGCGCCGCTGGGACCGATCACGGCCGTGAAGCTGCCGGCAGGGAAAACGACGCTGACGCCGTCCAGCGCCACGCCGCCGGTATAGAATTTTGTCACGTTCTCAAGCCGGATCTCGATCACGGCGCATCAGTCCTTTAACGTAAACTCCCCTGAGCGGACAGTATCATTTCAGCAGTTCCGCTGTCGTCCGTTCATAGTCGGCGCCGATCAGGACGACCGGCTCGCCGGCTTTATGATAACCTTCGATGATTTTCCGATTATCCCTTTTCAGTCCGTCGGCCGTGCAGCCGGAATCGTCAAGCCGGACCTCAATATCGGAACCGTGTTCCCTGATCTCCGCAAAGTGAGCGTCGATATAAGCGTCCGTCATGGCCAGGCAGATGAAACGGAGCGACGGCAGATACCGCGAGTCAAAGTCACGTCTCCAGTCGAACGGGACATAACAGCCTTCCACGATCAGGTTTTGCCCGTTTTCGACCGCCGTCTTGACGATCTCCCGGACGATCGGCCAGAGGTAAGCCGTGAGCGCGTCATCGTCCTCCGGCGTTAGTTTGGTGCAGCCGCTGCGGATCAGCCCCATTTTCAGATGATCGATGGAGAGATACGGATACTTGTACTTCTCCAGCATCCGCTGCGCCAGAAGGGTCTTGCCCGTGTGGGACGCGCCCGTGATGAGGATGACCATATCACTTGCTGCTCATATTCCTGAGCAGTTCCTGTGCCTTTCTCTCGCCGTCGTAGTTGGAGTCCTTGCCCCAGGCGTAGCCGACCTGCGAGAACGCGGCAATCACGGCCTTGCCTTCGGGCGAATCGCCGATCTCGATCATCGTCTCGCCGAAAGCCTTTTTAAAGGCCTCGTCACGCATCAGCGGCGACACCGGCGAGACGCACACGGCGTCGTTGTAGATGCCTTCGGTCACGCCGATCACGTTCGTCTCGTGCCAGATGTCCTCTTTGCGGCCCAGCGAACCTGTCCAGTCTTTCGCACTGCGCAACTGGATGTGCGCAAAGCTGACGATCACGTCCGCCTGCTCGGCCGCCAGACGCGCCACGGAAGCGCCGTGCGAGCTGGACTGCACCACGTGGGCAAGGTCCCTGATCGACTTGCCGTAATTGGCCTGCAGCCAGAGACTGGGATAGATGTAGCCCGACGACGACGTAGCGCCCAGCACGCACCACGTGGCGGCGTTCAGGTCATCCCACGTCAGTTTTTCGCCCGCGTTAACCTTCGCGGCCAAAGCGCGTCCGCGCTCGCTCGGGCCGGCAACGATGATGCAGCGATAGTATTCCGACAGGTCGCCCTTATAGGCGCCGGGCGTGCCGTCGTTCCAGTCACGGGGATCGAGCGAGTTCTTGCTGTACGCCTTGCGCAGCGCCGTCAGCAGCACCTCGACTTCCCCCGTGTACAGCGCCACGGTGCCGCCGGAGATGAAGCCCGCATCGGCCGTGCCTGCGCTCAGCGCTTCGGCGCAGGCCTGATACGAAGACGACACTGACAACGACACGTCTTTCACGTCATAGCCGCGCTTTTTCAGCCCGGTTTTGAGCATTTCGCCGAGCGGGGCCGTCTTCGCCATGATCACGTCGGCAGCGTCGTAGGGCGAGATGGCGATCGAAAGGCGATCGACCGTCTTCGGTTCGGCCGAGAAAGCAGCCGCCGCGAACATCAGCAGAAAGAGCGAAACAAGAACAGACTTTTTCATGGATAATTCCTCCTTCAAAGTATAACACGCGCAAGTATAACAACGGTAACGAAAAAAGGCCGCGCGAAAGGAAACCATACCCACGGTGGTATGCCCCAGTCGCACGGCCTTTTGCGTTCCGTCGATGTGCGTATTCTAGCGTTCCGGCCTGCGCCTGTCAAGGGAAAAACTCAGTCCCACGCCCAGCGCCACAGATCCGCAGCTTTTTCCTTCACCCAGCTGCCGCCTTCTTTCGTCTTCTGCCAGACGCTTCCGGCACTTTCGCCCACCCAGTCCCAGGCGGAACCGGCTTTTTCTCCAAGCCAGCTGCCGCCGTGCTTTGTTTTCTGCCAGGCCTGTTCTCCCAGCCCGGCCACTTTTTCCCAGGCAGAAGCCCAGAAGCCGGGCTTCTTTGCTGTTTCCGGCGACGGAGGCATATCCGCTGATCTTTCTCTGTTCCACAGAGAACTCCACGCGGATGAGGCATGTTCGCTCGTCCAGTTCCACGCGGAACTTGTTTTCTCGCCGAGCCAGACGCAGCCGTCCTTTGTCTTCTGCCACGCCTGACCGCTCAATTCGGTCGTCTTCTCCCAGGCGGAGGCCCAGAAACCGGGCTTCTGTTCTGCCTCAGATCGTTGCTCGTCGTCGCTCCAGATCCAGTTCAGGAACGTCGTCGTCTTTTCACCGACCCAGCTGCCGCCGTCTTTCAGCTTCTGCCAGGCGCTTTCGCCGAGACCGATCGTGAAATCGTAGGCGAAGTCACGGCAGCGCGGACATTTGAGCAGATCGCGCATCAGGCGTTTGAAATTCTCCTTGGGCAGCATCTCCCACAGTTCCGACAGCAGCGCGACGGCCGCCTGCCACGAAAAGCCGCCGCTGATGAGCGCGGGGATGCTCTTGCCGGCGAGCGCGGCGGCGCTTTTCAGTTTCTG
>JAEEUD010000291.1 GCA_016286835.1 Pyramidobacter sp.
TTCAGCTTGGCCTTGCCGGAGAGCGAGCTTTCCTTGTTGTCGCGCTCCTTCATAAAGCCGCTGATGAACAGGAAAACGCTCAGCAACATGCCGACGGCTGAGACGAAGATGGGGAAATAGGCCGCTCGCTTGGTGAAGTCGAGAGCCATGTACATACTGTACGAGAAGAGCGCGAAGAGGGTCACGCCCGCGATTCGGTTGTCCTTGCGCATAATGTCAACTCCCTGTCAGGAATGTGAAAAAGCCTCCGGCTGCCCGGCAAAAAGGGCGACACCGGAGGCTTTCTGTGAAAACTCGGTTATTCAGACTCGCTTACTTTTTCTTGGAAACGCCGAGCGCATCGCACAGAACCTTGTAGTTGGCGTGCTCGGAGTTCTGGAACTCAGTGTAGGTCTTGCTGTCCATGTAGCGCACGCAGTTCTTGATGCCGATCTTGGCGTACTCTTCTAGGAACTCGGGCTCCGAGAGCGCCTTGCCGATCACCGCGGAGATGAAATCAACGATCGCCGGATCGGTGCCCTTGGCGAAAGCGTAGCCGCGGCTGGTGCCGCTGATTTTGAGGTCGAAGCCGAGCTCGTGCGATGTGGGCACGCCGGGAAGCTCCTCGGCGAAGGGCTTGTCGCCGAACACGCAGACGCACACGGACTGGCCGGCATCCATCATCGCCTTGGTCTCGAGCATCGTCTCGCAGAACGCGTCAACGTGCTTGCCGAGGAAGGCCGTCTTGGCGTTGGCGCTGCCGTTGAAAGGCACCAGCTCCATGTCGAAGCCGTAATCGCGCACGAGGCAGAGCGCCGCAAAGTGGTTGGCGTTGTTGATGCCCGACAGGCCGACGGTGATCTCGCCGGGGTGATCCTTGACGTACTTCAGGAACTCCTCGCGGGTGCTGAAACGGGAATCGTCCTTGCGGAAGCTGAGCGCGTAGGGAACGGTGTCCTGAAGCGCGACGAAATCAAGATCGTTGAGATAGTCGTATTTGGCCACGCCCGTGATGTCCGCGATCAAAGCGCCGGAAGCGAGCGAGATCAGCGTGTGTCCGTTGGCCGCCTTTTTAAGCGAGTTCGTCACAGCCACGACGCCCGAAGCGCCCGTCTGATTGACGATGATGATCGGCACGGGGATGTACTTCTGCGCGTACTTGGCCATCATGCGGGCCGCCGTGTCGACGCCGCCGCCGGCCGCGAAGCCGACCACGATCGTGAGGGGCTCGTTCACGTCGGTGAACGACTTGGGCGCGACGAGCTCGCCGTCGGCCACAGCCGAGGTTGCCACCGCCAAGGAAAGAACCATGCCAACTGCCAGTTTGAAGAACTTGTTCATCATTACCGCCTCCTGAGAAGTTTTTGGGGATTCGCTTTTAAAAGCACGTCCACTTCCGCGGACGAAAAGCCGTTGTTGAGAAGGACTTCGATCGCTTCGCCGAGCACGTCGACGGGATAAGGCGCGTTCGCCTGCCCCGAGTCGGTCGTCAGCACTGCGTTTTCGACGCCGATGGTGCGCAGGCCGCTCAAAAGGCCGTCGAGCTGGAACTGCTTATGCAACACGTGTCCGTAAGAGAACTCGATCATCGCGCCGCAGGAAACACATTCTTTCATCTGTGCGACGGACATCGCGCAGCACGGCAGCGTCACGTGCGTCACCCAGATACGTTTCACGCCGCGCGCAGCCGCCTCGTGCACAAGCACGACAGATTCTTCGGGCGAAAGGTGTCCCGTGCCGACGGTCAGGTCGTATTTCGCGGCCAGGTCGAGCACGGCCGCCGCAGCTAGGAGGAGCGAGCCTTTTTCGTCCGTCACACGCATCATGCCGCGGTCGGACGCGTTCGCACCGGTCGAACACTTCCACGTCACGTAGTTTTCCGCGTCGAGCGTCGGGAACCAGAGCAGTTCGCCGCCCATCTTGCCGAACGCCTCGACGGCCCACGGGTTGAGCCCGCCGACCTGCGAGTTCAGCACGAGGCAGGACACGGCGCGGAAAACGGGATAGAACTCGTTCAGCGAAGCCGCCGCGCTCGCCGTGCTCATCACGTGACTTTTCAGCGCGATTGCCGCCATGCCGGCCGCGCGGGCCTGCGCGACAGCTTCGTTCGACGTGAGCTTGCGCGCGATCACGTCGGGCGACGTGTGGATGTGCAGATCATACGCGCCGCGCAGATGTTCGCGCGCAGCGACGCTGATGGCTGTGCCGGTCATTATGCTTCCTCCCGTCTGCCGGATAAAATGTTTTGCGTTCTTTATAGTGTCGACAATCTCATTCTGCGAATCATGATACAATCTTTTGCTATTCAAATCAAACAGAAAAACGCAAGGGACGCGACAGCTTTTTTACTGTCAGAAAAAACAGCATGACGGTAATGCGCTGAAAATGTCCCGAGTTTGCTCTTTTACACGCGCTCTTGCGCTTGCGAAAAAAACGCTCTCGGGGTAATATTTTCCTACTGCGCGCGTGTACTAATGAAACGAATTTCATGAAAAAGGCGCGGGAATCTTTCGCGGAGAAAATCACATGAATACTTCGATCAAAACTCTTCTTGAAAAAGTCAAAAACGGCTCCGTCAGCGTGGACGACGCGCTGCTCAAGCTGAAAGAAGCGCCGTTTGAGGACATCGGCTTTGCCAAGGTCGATCTGCACCGCCCGCTACGGCAGGGCGCGGCCGAGGTGAT
>JAEEUD010000292.1 GCA_016286835.1 Pyramidobacter sp.
CAGCGCCTTGGTGGGCGTATGTCCCGTGACGGGGTCGTTGATGGCGATCACCGTGGTCATGGCGTCGGTGAACTTATAGAACAGCGAATCCTGCCCGGTGCAGACACCCATGAGGAAGTTGAACTCCACCTTCTCGCGGTTCATGCATTCCGCAAGCCCGATCGGATTGCACGCCTCACGGAACTCGCATTCCTCGTCGCCGAACCCGAACTGCTTCTGATCCAGCGCGCCGTTCGTGCAGCACATGGTGACGACCTCAAGTCCGTGCCGCCGCAGGATTTCGGCGTACTGTTCCGCCTCCTTCCTGAAATGGACGCAATAGGAAAGGCCGATCTTTTTGTAGTGCATGTTCTTGCATAGATCGATCAGCCGCCGGAGTCTCGGAACGAAACGCGCCTTTCGAAGCCCGTCTCCCGCCGTCTTTGCCGCAATATACATGCGCTTCACTTCGGGGTCCTCGTATCGTTTCGCAACCTTCTCCGCAAACGCCTTGTCCAGCATCGGGCAGTTTTCCGGCACGCATTCAAGCGCCGGTTTCTGCTTCATGCATTCGTATACCTTGCAGGTATCACATGTACACGTCATTCTGTAACCTCCTTATACTTTTTTACAAAACGCTGCCCGCACGGAAAACGCACGGGCAGAGAGGGATTTGTTCCTGTGTTTGCCCGTCAGTCATACAGATGACACGCACAGAAATGTCCGGGGGAAACCTCCTTGAGCTCCGGCTTGACCTCCTTGCACTTTTCCATGCAGTGCGCACAGCGGCCGTGGAAATAGCAGCCGGACGGCGGGTTCAGCGGACTCGGCAGGTCGCCCTGCAGCATGATCCGCTCCTTCTTCGCACCGACCTTCGGGATCGGCATTGCGGACAGCAGCGCCTGCGTATAGGGATGCAGCCGTTCCTCACAGATTTCCTGCTCGGTGCCGAGCTCGACGATGTTGCCGAGGTACATAACGCCGATGCGGTCGGAGATATGCCGCACGACAGACAGGTCGTGCGAGATGAACAGATAGGTCAGATTCAGTTTTTCCTTCAAATCCGACATCAGATTCAGCACCTGCGACTGAATGGATACATCCAGCGCCGAGACCGGCTCGTCGCAGACGATGAAGCTCGGATTGACGGTCAGCGCGCGGGCAATCGCGATACGCTGCCGCTGTCCGCCGGAAAACTCATGCGGATAGCGCAGCGCATGGAACTGCCGCAGTCCGACCATGTCGAGAAGCTCGGACACGCGTTCGTCCGCTTCCTTGCCCTTTGCAATGCCGTGCGCGACGATCGGCTCTTTGAGCATCGCGCCGATGGACATACGCGCGTTCAGTGATCCGTAGGGATCCTGAAAGATGATCTGCATCTTGGTGCGCGTTTTGCGCAGCGCCTCGCCGCGGAGCTTGGTGAAATCCTCGCCCTGAAAATAAATCTTGCCGGACGTCGGTTCGATGAGACGCAGGACGGTCTTGCCAAACGTCGTTTTGCCGCAGCCGGATTCGCCGACGAGACCGAGCGTTTCGCCTTTCTTGATCGACAGCGTGACGTGATCGACCGCCTTGACGTACGCTTTGACGCCACCGAACACGCCCTTGGTCGCGGGGAAGTACTGGCAGATATCGACCGCTTCGATCTCCATGTTGGGATCGGGGGTGTAAATGATCTTCTCTTCGGGATGCTTACTCATTGACGATCCCCCTTTCATCGGAAAGCGGATTCCAGCAGCGCACGAAATGTCCCGGCTCTACCTCTTCGAGCGGCGGCGCTTCCTCGCGGCAGCGGTCCGTGGCGTAGGGGCAGCGGGGGCAGAACCGGCAGGTCTTCGGGAAGAACAGCGGGCTCGGCACCGTGCCTTCGATGGTGTACAGCTTTTTGTTCTTGTCGTCCACGGACGGAATGGAATTTAAGAGTCCGTGGGTGTACGGGTGCCACGGATGCGTGAAGATCGTCTCAACGTTGGCGTTTTCGACGATCTGTCCCGCATACATGACCATCACGCGCTGCGCCACCTCGGCAACCACACCCAAATTGTGCGTGATGAGCAGCAGCGACATGTTGCGTTTTTCCTGCTGTTGCGCGATCAGATCGAGGATTTGCGCCTGGATCGTAACGTCCAGCGCCGTGGTCGGCTCGTCCGCAATCAGCAGTTTGGGGTCACAGGAGAGCGCCATAGCGATCATGATGCGCTGCCGCATTCCGCCGGACATCTGATGCGGATATTCCCTTGCGCGCTTTGCTGCATCGGGAATGCCGACCGCATCGACCATATGCACGGCGTATTCGAGCGCTTCCTTCTTCTTCATGCCCTTATGGAGTTCGAGCGCCTCCGCAATCTGATCGTTGACGCGAAACAGCGGATTTAAGCTCGTCATCGGCTCCTGAAAGATCATGCTCATTTCATTGCCGCGCACGTGCCGCATGGTGTTCTCGTTCAGCGCCAGAATGTCCTGTCCGTCGAAGATCAGCTCGTCCGCTTCGATGTGCGCGGGCGGGACGTCCAGAAGCCGCATGATCGAAAGCGCGGTAACGCTCTTGCCGGAACCGGATTCGCCGACCAGCGCGACGCTCTCGCCTTCGTGAATGTCAAAGGAGACGCCGTCAACCGCCTTGATCATGCCGTTTTTCGACTCAAACCCGGTTTTCAGGTTTTTGACATGCAATAAGATCTT
>JAEEUD010000293.1 GCA_016286835.1 Pyramidobacter sp.
TCATTATAACGACGTAATATTATTAAAGCGATTCCGTTCTGTCAAGTGTGTATAAATTGACAAAAAGCGACATTCCAGCTTTATAAAATATTGTCGCGCGCGAAAAATAAGTCATCACATGAAAAACGCGCAGTATTTTAGCGAAAAACAAGTTCAAATCCGACACGAAGACGCAAAGACACGAAGAAAAACATCAAGATCTTGTTTTCTTCGCGTCTTTGTGTCTTTGCGTTTGGTTCGGTTTTGCATTATAACCTTCCTGTCATCACGCACGAAAAAGAGCGCTGACAGCTCAATCAGCGCTCACAACAAGTTTTTCAATTCCTAATTACTCATTGCCTCTCTCTGTTCTGCTTTCTGGATCAGGAACGAGAGCAGGACCTCGACGGCTTTTGTCTCGCAGAGGCCGTGGACGAGGTGGAAGGTGCGGTAGAGCGCGGGGCGGAAGCGCAGCGCGACGACGGCGGGCGACGCGGCGGCCGCCCAGATGGAGACGATACCGCCTTCCGCGCCGGCGGCGACGGCGTTGACGACGCCCATCGTGTGGCCGAACTGCAGTTCGGGCTCGCGGAACGAGCCGGTGCGGCTCTTGCAGGCGCGCTCCCAGCTCTGGCGCGTGCCGGAGCCGGAGGTGCGGCCGGCCAGCTTCAGCGTGCTGGCTTCTTCCATCGTCACGAACTGCTTTGAGGCCAGGGGATGGGCACGGTTGACGATCAGCACCATCTCGTCGTGGAAGAATGGCACGCTCGTAAAGCCCGGCAGAGATTTGTCCGAGCCGATCACGGCCAGGTCGGCTTTTCGTGACGAGAGGTCTTCGAGCGCCGAGCGCGAATCGCCCTGCGTGAGCTGCACGCTGACGCCGGGATGGTTCTGCGCGAATTCCACGAGCAGGCGCGGGAGGATGAAATCGCCGGGGATCGAACTTGCGGCCACGCGCACGGCGCCGTACAGCTCCTGCGAGATCTCCGCGATCTGCATCTTCGCCTGACGCCGCGTTTCCAGCATCTTTAGGGCGGCTTTGTAGAGCACGCTGCCTTCGGAGGTCAACGTCGAGTGCTTGTGTCCGTTGGCGAACATCGGCGCGCCCATTTCCTCCTCGATCCGCGCCACGCGCTTGCTCACCGCGGGCTGGGAAATGCCCAGCGCGGCGCCGGCAGCCGAGATGCTGCCCTTTTCGACGACGGTGACGAACGTCTCCAGCTCTTTAAAATCCAAGTCGATCACTCCCTGCTGAGTGTTGCGTACAAATCAATTTTGCTAATATTATACACCATTTCTGCGAAATGGGACTTGTCAACAGAAAATTATTGTAGTATAGTTCACGTAGACTTTAACAACAGGAGGTTTTCACCATGACACTAGGACTTCGTATCCGCACTCTCCGCAAGGCGCACAAGATGACGCAGCAGGAACTTGCCGACCTGACGGACGTGAGCCGCATCTACATCCAGGCGCTGGAAAGCAACCGCCGCAGCCCTTCGATGAAATTGCTGCGCCGCCTTGCTGAAAAGCTGGGCGTGGAGACGGCCGATCTGCTCGAGGAGTTCCCCCGCGACACCGGCGGCCGTTTGCAGCTGGAAGAGCTGTTCGCCGGTCCCGAGCCGATGGAGATCTGGTACAGGAGCCACAAGCTCAGCGAACGTGACATGGCGATGGTGCACCGTCTGATCGAGGCGGCGCTGGCCGACTGGGAAGGCGACAGCAAACGTGCGAAAAAGGGCGCCAAACGCTGAGGACGAGGAAGAATTCGAATTTCCCGCTCCGCCGCAGTACATCGAGCCGTCCATTCTCCGCGAGGCGGAGGAGTGGCGCGGCCTTGACGAGTTCGACGCGCTCGTGAAGCTGGAAGAACTCACGCGGCTGGAGGCGGAGGTGCAGCGCTCGTCCATGAGTCCGGGCATGTGGGGCTTCACGTTCACAAGCCGCGAGCTGGGGCGCTGCAGGATCTTCATCAACAAGGAACTGCCGCGGTTCTGGCAGCGGTTCGCCTTTTTTCACGAGGCGCATCACCTGCTCCACGACAGCTGCGGCTGCTACTTCTGGTCGCAGACGCTGGCCAACATGAACGGTTTCGAGTATCAGGCCGACCAGTTTGCCTGGGGCGTGCTGATGCCCGAATGGGAGAGCGGCGAGGACGAATAGAATACAAACGCCTTGCCGCGTGGATGCCGGATCTTTCCGGCCGCGAGGGAGGCGTTTTTTTTATGAGGAAATACAGATTTCTTTTCGTCGCGCTCGTCGCGCTGCTGCTGGCTTCGAGCGCGTGCGCCGAGCTGAAGATCACGATCGCCGGCAAGACGTATACCGGACGCCCGCTGGGGAACACGGTCGTCTATCAGGTCGGCGGCCAGAAGCTGGGCGAGGCCCGGCAGATCGGCGACAGCGTCAGCTACCGCGACGCCCGCGGCACCGAGGTAGGCACGGCGAAGCCGCTGGGCGACGCTATCATTTTCCGCGACGGCCGCGGCCGGGAGATCGGCACGCGCAAGCCGCTCGGCGACAAGCACATCTACCGGGACGGGCGCGGCCTCGAGATCGGGGAGGCCCGCGTGCTGGGCTGGAAAACGCAGTACACTAACGGGCGCGGTCTCATCATCGGCGAGGCCGACACAAAGGACATGCCGCTTCGCCCGCTGCCGCTGGA
>JAEEUD010000294.1 GCA_016286835.1 Pyramidobacter sp.
ACGCCCGACTGCGCCGCCGCGGTTTTACCGGCGCGTCCGTGCGTGCGGCCCTGCAAACATGGCACGAGCAAAACGAGGAAAGCGAAGAGGCCGAATAAGGCTTTCTCAAAGATACGAACAAAAAAGACGAAACGGCGCTGCGGCTGTTTCGTCTTTATTTGTCCGGACACGCCGGACGCCGGCGGAGGAATGATTGCTTTATTTGGAGGGCGGATCAGCAAGCTATATAGCGCTGTCTGAGCTGGCGTGTCCATTTCTCTCTTGCGCCGCGTCCTTATCTATGGTAATATCACAAAATAATCAATATTTATCCAGAGTCAGGGGAGAGAGTCAGCTCGACGATCCTGCGCCAACCTGCCCGCGTGGGCGTGGTGGTCCTGCTGACAGCGATAAGCGCGTAAAAAATAACAGCCGTCTTGTCGCCCGACAGACGGCTGTTTTGATTTCTCATGCAGAAAAGAGGCTGTTGACAATGACCGACATGTTTGCGAACGCGACTCCGAATTTTTCGTTCGAGATCTTTCCGCCGAAAGGAGCCGGCAAGCTCAGTTCCATCTTTGAGACGGTGGACGCTCTGGCGAGCCTGCATCCCGATCTGATCAGCGTGACTTACGGTGCGGGCGGTTCCAGCCGCGACAACACGATCGAGATCGCCTCGACGATCCAGAGGCGCTACATGTTACCGGCGGTGGCTCACCTGACCTGCGTGGGCAGCACGCTGGAGCAGACCGATGCGCTGCTGCGCGAGCTGAAGGAGAAAGGCGTGCGCACGATCCTCGCCCTGCGCGGCGACCGTCGCGCCGATTCGGATTATCAGGACGGCTATTTTAAACACGCTTCGGAACTGGTCGCTCATATCAAAAAGAATTACGACTTCCACGTGCTTGGCGCGTGCTACCCGGAAAAGCATCCGGAAGCGCCGTCGCTTGAAGAGGACATCCGCCACCTAAAGGAAAAAGTTGACGCCGGCGTGGATGCTCTGGTGACGCAGCTGTTCCTTGACAATGACGATTTCTACGCCTTCCGCGACAAAGCCCGGGCAGCGGGCGTGAATGTGCCGATCGTGGCGGGCATCATGCCGATCACGGTGCCGACGATGCTGGAAAAAGTCGTTTCGATGTGCGGCGCGAAGATCCCGCCGGCCGTGCGGCGATTTGTGGACGCCTACGGCCACAACGCCGAAGCGGTCCGCGAGGCGGGGGTCGCCTACGCCACGCAGCAGATCTCTGATCTGCTTGCGGCGGGTGTGGACGGTATCCACATTTACAGCATGAACAAGGCCGGCATCACGCGCCAGATCGCGCAGAACATCCACGGGATCCTCTATTCGCTGCGGGTGAAGCGTTCGTAATGCAATTTTCGCGCAAACAGCAGGAAGAGGCGCTGCGCTACATGCGCGTGCCGCCGGACGGCTATGATAAAATGCGCCCGCTTGCCGAGCGAGGCTTTGCGGCGCTTGAGCCGGTCGTGCGGCCGCGTTCTCTGTGGAGAAGGTTTCCGCTTTCTGTGCAGGAACGCGAGATCGTCGTCGGAGGCGAGACCCTCTGCACGTCGGAATCGCTGGCGCGGCTCTTTGCCGACTGTCATGCCTGTGCCGCGATGGCCGTCACGCTGGGACCGGAGGTGGACCGTCAGATCCAGCTGCTCTCGCGTGCCGATATGTCCGGGGCGGTGCTCTGCGACGCCTGCGCCTCGGTGTGGGCGGATTCGCTGTGCGACGATCTGGAGCGGGAGATCGAACGCGGACTTGAAGACGGTGAATTTCTCACGCTGCGGTTCAGCCCCGGGTACGGCGACGTGCCCATGAGCGCGACGGCCGATCTGCTGCGCCTGCTGGATGCTGGACGCGGCATCGGCGTGACGCTTTCGCAAAAGGGCATGATGATCCCTGTCAAGTCCGTGACTGCGCTGATCGGCATCGCAGATCGGCCGCAGAAGCGCCGCCGCTCATGCGAAGACTGCGCGATGAAGTCGTGCGCCTATCGAAATAATGGAGGCTTATGCCATGAGGAGAGAATTTGACCGCGTCGTCATGTTCGACGGCGCGATGGGGACGATGCTCCAGCGTGCCGGACTGAAGCTGCGCGAAGCGCCCGAGAGCCTCAATTTTACGCGTCCGGAGCTGATCGAGTCGATCCATCGCGAGTATTTCGCGGCCGGCAGCGATTTCGTGCAGACGAACACGTTCGGGGCGAACCCGTTCAAGCTGAAAGATTCGGGGATCGGGACGGAGCAGGCTGTGCGCGCGGCGCTCCGGATCGCGCGGAAAGCGGCCGACGGTTTTTCCGGCAAAGGCGTGCTGCTTGACATCGGCCCGTCTGGACGCGCGATGGCTCCCGTGGGCGATGCGACGTTCGACGAGATCTACGAGTCGGTCGCGCGTCAGGTGCGAGCCGGGGCCGGCCTGTGCGACGGCATCATCATCGAGACGTTCACCGATCTGCTCGAAGCCAAGGCCACGGCGCTGGCCGCGCTGGAAAACTGCGACGTGCCCGTGTATCTGACGATGAGCTTTCAGGAGGACGGGCGCACGTTCTTCGGCACGCCGGTCGAAGCGATGATCATGACGTTCGAGGGGCTCGGACTTGCCGGGCTGGGCGTGCACTGCTCGCTCGGCCCCGCTCAGATCGCTCCGAT
>JAEEUD010000295.1 GCA_016286835.1 Pyramidobacter sp.
ATCGGCTTTGTCGAGGGCAAAAAGTACCCCGCCATCGTCCACATCCACGGCGGGCCGAAGGCCGCCTTCGGCGACGTGTACTTCCACGAGATGCAGTGCTGGGCGGCGCAGGGCTACGCCGTGCTGTACTGCAATCCGCGCGGCGGCGACGGACGGCCCGGCGGCTTCGACGACATCCGCGGCTATTACGGCGTCAAGGACTACAGTGACATCATGGCCTTCGTCGAGCACTGCCTGCGCGAGCTGCCGTTCCTCGACCGCGAGCGCCTCGGCGTCACCGGCGGCTCGTACGGCGGCTACATGACCAACTGGATCATCACGCAGACGCATCTCTTCAAGGCGGCCGTGGCGCAGCGCCCGATCAGCAACTGGGTGTCCAAGTTCGGCAGCTGCGACATCGGCTACTACTACGTTCCCGACCAGCACGGCGGCCGCCCGTGGGACGATCCCACGCTGGCCTGGCAGGAGTCGCCGCTGAAGCACGTCGCCAACGCGAAGACGCCGCTGCTGCTGATCCAGTCGCAGGAAGACTTCCGCTGCGAGCGCGACCAGTCGTTCCAGATGTTCACGGCGCTGAAAGTGCTCGGCGTGGAGTGCCGCATGTGCCTGTTCAACGGCGAGAACCACGAGCTCAGCCGCTCCGGCCGCCCGCGCAACCGCCTCGCCCGCCTGCGCGAGATCACGGCGTGGTTCGACCGGCATCTGAAAAACTGATTTTTCGCCCCGATCTTCGCAAATATAAAACAAAAACGAGCATAAACGAGCAAAATGGGGTATAATTCCGTCATTGTTTCTTGAATAAAAGCCAACCTGCATTGGCCCCTTATGCCCCAAGGAGGAAAAAAACATCATGAACACCGCGTCAACGTGTATTTTAGCCGTCATCTGCATTTATCTGTGCGGCATGCTGTGGATCGGCTTCCACTTCGCCCGCAGCAACGAGTCCGCCGCCGACTTCTATCTCGGCGGCCGCAAGCTGGGACCGTTCGTCACCGCCATGAGCGCCGAAGCTTCGGACATGTCCAGCTATCTGCTCATGGGCCTTCCCGGCGTCGCCTATCTGTCCGGCGTGGCCGACGTCGGCTGGACCGTCATCGGTCTGGCGCTCGGCACCTACCTCAACTGGCTGCTGACGGCGCAGCGCCTGCGCTGCTACACCCAGCTCACCCACTCCTTCACGCTTCCCCAGTTCTTCTCGAACCGCTTCCACGATGAGAAGAACATCCTCTCTTCGATCGCCGCGGTGATCATCATCATCTTCTTCATCCCCTACACCGCGTCCGGCTTCGCCGCCTGCGGCAAGCTGTTCTCGTCGCTGTTCGGCTGGGACTACCTGACGGCCATGCGCGTTTCCGCGGTCGTGATCGTCGGCTACACAGCCGCCGGCGGCTTCCTCGCGGCTTCGACGACCGACTTCATCCAGAGCATCGTGATGACGATCGCCATCGTCGTCGCGCTCGTCTTCGCCACCGTCTCGGCGGGAGGCATCGGCGCGGTCATGGAGAACGCGCGGGCGCTGCCGGGATACCTTTCGTTCACCAGCAGCTATAACGACGCCACCGGCGCCGCCAGCCCCTACGGGTTCCTGACGATCATCTCGACGATGGCGTGGGGACTGGGCTACTTCGGAATGCCCCACATCCTGCTCCGCTTCATGGCCATCAAGGACCAGACGAAGCTGACGACTTCGCGCCGCGTGGCTTCCGTCTGGGTCGTGATCGCCATGGCCGTCGCCGTCCTCATCGGCCTCGTCGGCAAAGCGCTGAGCGGCGCGGGCGCGATCGAGAAGCTCTCCGGCTCGGGAGCGGAAACGGTCATCATCCGCATCGCCGATCTCCTCTCGCAGCACGGCGTCCTGGCGGCGCTGATGGCGGGCCTGATCCTCTCCGGCATCCTCGCCAGCACCATGTCCACGGCCGACTCGCAGCTGCTGGCCGCTTCGTCGAGCGTCTCGCAGAACATCCTTCAGGAAGCCCTGCACTTCAAGCTCTCCCAGAAGACGAACATGCTCGTGGCGCGCTGCACCGTGGTCGCGATCGCCGTCCTCAGCACGCTGATCGCTGAGAATCCCGACAGCTCCATCTTCGGCATTGTCTCGTTCGCGTGGGCCGGCTTCGGCGCCGGCTTCGGCCCGATCGTCATCTGCGCCCTGTTCTGGAAGCGCACGACGATGGCCGGAGCGCTGTGCGGCATGGTCGCCGGCGGCGTGGCGATCTTCGTCTGGAAGTTCATGCTCAAGCCGCTCGGCGGCGTGTTCGGCATCTATGAACTGCTCCCCGCGTTCATCATCAGCATCGTCACGATCGTCGTCGTCAGCCTGATCACCAAGGCCCCCGACGAATCGATCATCGCCGAGTTCGACGCCGCGAGAGAAAAAGCGATGAGCAATGAGTAATTAAGAATTAGTAATTAGTAATTAAAACCCGCGTCAGTGAAGCCGCGATTCCAGCGGCCCGCTGACGCGGGTTTGTCGTTGCAGAACCAAAACTAACGCGAAGACGCAAAGACACAAAGAAAATCATGAAATCCTGGTTTTCTTCGCGTCTTCGTGTCTTTGCGTTGAAAGTTTTGAATTAAACCCTACCTGATCCAACGCACGAAAAAGAGCGCTGATACGG
>JAEEUD010000296.1 GCA_016286835.1 Pyramidobacter sp.
TCAGGCGTCTTCGAGACGCGTTTGGCCTCGTTGTACTACAGGAACGAGGCGATGTTGGCGCCCGCGCCGGGGATGATGCCGACGATAATGCCGATGATGCCGCTGACGATGTAGATCCTGACGTGGCGGACCAGGTCGAACAGGCTGGACCTCTTGCCCTTCATCGCCGCGAGCGCTTCCTCGTTGACGATGAACTTGCTGCGCTCGATCGTCAGCTGGAGCACCTGCGCGATCGAGTACAGCCCGATCAGAGCGGGAACGAGCGGGATGCCCGTCATCAGGTTCATCACATCGAACGTGTAGCGCGGGAAGCCAGCCTGCGGGTCCATGCCGACCGTGCCGATGAGCAGGCCGAGCAGTCCGCCGAGCAGCCCTTTCAGCAAGGACTTGGAACACAGCGAAGCGATGATGCTGAGGCCGAACACGCCCAGCAGCGCGTTCTCCTGCGGCCCGAAACGCAGCGAGAAGTTCGCCAGAGGCGGAGCCAGGAAGAGCAGCGCGAAGGCACTCAGCAGGCCGCCCCAGGTGGAAGCGACGACCGATTCCGTGAGGGCTTCCTTGCCCTGCCCCTTCTGCGTCATCGCGTGTCCGTCCCACGACGTGGCCACGTTGGCCGGCGTGCCCGGCGTGTTGATGAGCACGGCCGAGATCGAGCCGCCGTACGTGGCGCCGACGTACACCGACGCCAGCATGATGAGGCCGGAGACAGGGTTCATGCCGTAGGTGACGGGGATCAGCACGGCCACGCCCATCGAGGCGGAAAGCCCCGGCAGCGCGCCGACGCAGATGCCCAGCGCCACGCCGCCGGCGGAGATGAGCAGATTGTTCCATCTGAGGGCGACGCCCATGCCCATTAAAATATGCTCCCACATGTGCGACGCCTCCTTAGAACAGCATTCCCGTCGGCAGCGGGATGTGCAGCGCCTTCGCGAACAGCAGCCAGATCGAGCCGGTCACGGTGCAGGCGACCAGAGGATACCAGAACAGGCGCGCACTGTTGTCGAACAGGTACGCGAAGATCATGATGAACAGTATCGTTGCCAGCGCGTAGCCGACGTACTCCAGGCTGACGATGTAGACCAGAGCGCCGCCGAGCGTCAGCACGACCACCCAGAACGCGCGCATCCCGCCGTCTTTTTTCTCCGCACTCTGTGCTCCGCGCAGAGCCAGGACGCTTCGGGCGATCTGGCACGCGCCGAGCACGAGTCCCGCCCAGCAGATCAGCTTCGGGTAGATCGCCACTTCCTCGGGGAACTCTCCCGTGCCTGCCAGCGCCGCCGCGAACAGGGCCATGAACAGCAGCGAGCCGATGATGTCTCTTTTATGCATCTTTTCACTCAGCTTTCTCTTCATAAAACGGGAACCACCGTGCAGAAAACGCGGTGGTTCCTTCGATTGGCGATACGAAAACAGTTACTTGTTGAGGATCTCGGCGATCGTGGCCAGGTTCTGCTCCACGTACTTCGTGTACTCCTCGCGGCCCAGATAGTCGACCGGGCAGCCGATGTTCTTCAGCTCGGCCGCGTAGTCGGGATTCTCGGAGACCTTCTTGATCAGCTCGTCAAAGTAGGCAACGATCTCGGGATCCGTGCCCTTCTTGAAGCCGTAGCCGCGGCTGGTCTTCCAGACCACGTCGACGCCCAGCTCACGGAACGTGGGCACGTCGGGCATCATCGCGTTGCGCTGCGCGTCGCAGATGCCGATGACGACGATCTTCTTGTCGGCGATCAGGGGCAGGCAGTCGCTGATCGACAGGCCGGCAGCATCAACGTGACCGCCGAGCAGGTTCGACTTGGCCTCGTTGGCGCCCGAGCAGGGCAGGTTGACCATCTCGAAGCCGCCGACGCGGTTGAGCAGCGTCAGGGAGATCGAGCCGTCGGTGCGCGCGCCGGGCGTGGCGACGTTGACCTTGCCGGGGTTGGCCTTGACGTAGGCGAAGAACTGCTCCGCGTTGGCGTAGCGCTCATCGCCGGCGCGGACGGCGATCACGCGCACGTCGGAGGTCTGGCGTCCGGCCATCATGAAATCCTTGACCGTGTTGAAGGGCACCTTGTTGGTCTTCGTCGTGACGAATCCGGGGCCCGGATCGAAGATCAGCACTTTGTAGCCGTCGTTGCGCGACTTGAGCACGTCCATCGCGCCCACCGAGCCGCTGCCGCCGGGCACGTTGGTGACGACGACCGGCTGGCCGCAGATCTTCTCGGCATACTTGGCGAACAGGCGCGCGGTGATGTCCATCGCGCCGCCGGCGCCGTAAGGCACGACGACCGTGATCGGTCCCTCGGGATAAGCGGCGAACGCCGCGCCGGAAGCCGCGAGCAGAGCGGCAGCCATCAGTGCAAACACGAACTTTTTCATATCTGACACCTCTCAAAATATTTTTGTGGTGCGATGATCGAATTTGATTTTTCTATAAATGAAAACTTCAAATTCACATCATGAAAAAATTCTAGTGGTTTTTCGCTCATTTGTCAATCAAAGAATCGCGGCGAGCGCTTGATTATACAGTATACATTTTGCAGATCGTTCGCCCCGCTGCAGAAGCCCCAAAAACGTAAAACCGGATCAAACGCGAAGACTCTAAGACGCAAAGAAAGATCACGGG
>JAEEUD010000297.1 GCA_016286835.1 Pyramidobacter sp.
CTGAAAGATCGCGGCGCGACGCTGTGCACCGCCTCGGCCACCGTCGCCTGGCTCGTGAAACTCTGCCTCGACCGCCTCGGCATCGGCAGCCTGTTCGATCACATGATCAGCTGCGTGGACGTGGGTGCCAGCAAGGACCGTCCCGACGTGTACTTCGCCGCGGCCAAGCGCATGGGGGCGCAGCCGGCTGAGGTCGCCGTGTACGAGGATTCGCTGCAGGCGCTGACCACCGCCAAGAACGCCGGATTCTACACTGTCGCCGTCTGGGACGAAAACAGCGCCGCCGACTGGCCGGCCCTGTGTACGCTGGCCGACGAGAGCGTGAAGGACTGGGCCGCGGCGGCCAAAGAGCTGCGCGGCGCTTAAGCCGAAGCGGAGAAGAACGCGGGCGGCGGGGGGCTGCCCGCATCGGGAAGCATTATTGCAAAGGAGAAAACGCGATGAAGATCACCAAAGTCGTCCTGCGCCGGCTGGCCCTGAAGATGAAGGGCAGCGGCTTCCGCACCAGCTTCGCCAACGTCACGCAGAAGGACTTTTCCGTCATAGAGCTGCACGGCGACAGCGGCCTCGTCGGCTACGGCGAGTGCTCTGCGCTGTTCTATCCGTGGTACAACGAGGAGACCACGCTCGGCGCCATCGGCGTGCTGCAGAGCGTGCTCATCCCCTCGCTGCTCGACGCCGGCGAGATCGCCTCGCCCGAGGCGTTTTTCGACGCCACGTCGTGGATCCGCCGCAACCGCATGGCCCGCGCCGCCGTCGACTGCGCGCTGTGGGACCTCTGGTCCAGGGAGCAGGGCCTGCCCGAGTACAAAGCCCTCGGCGGCGTGCGGGATTCCGTCGAGGCCGGCGTGTCGCTGGGCATCGAGCCGACGCCCGACGACCTCTGCCGCACCGTGGAAAAGTACATGAAGCAGGGCTACCGCCGCGTCAAGTGCAAGATCAAACCGGGGCACGACATCCAATATCTGGCCGCCGTGCGCGAGCGTTTCGGCGACATCATGCTGATGGCCGACGCCAACTCGGCCTACACGCTTGACGACATCCCCCTGTTCAAAGAGATCGACGACCTTGGCCTGCTGATGATCGAACAGCCCCTGGCCTGCGACGACATCGTCGACCACCGCCACCTGCAGGCGGCGATCAAAACGCCGATCTGCCTTGACGAGAGCATCGACACCATCGACGACGCGCGGCGCGCCATCGAGCTCGGCAGCTGCAGGATCATCAATATCAAGGTGGCCCGCGTCGGCGGACTCACGGAAGCGAAGCGCATCCAGCAGTACGCCGGCGAGCGCGGCGTGTACAGCTGGTGCGGCGGCATGGTCGATGCCGGTGTCGCCCGCGGCCACAACCTGGCCGTCGCCACGCTGCCGTATTACCGCTATCCCAACGACATCCCCGGCAGCGACCGCTATTACGCCGAGGACACCGTCACGCCGTCCAGCTTCGTCGACGAACACGCGCACGTCGCCGTTCCCGACCGCCCCGGCATGGGCTTCGAGCTTAACCGCGAAGTCGTCGACCGTCTCACCGTCGAGAAGTGGGAGTACGGCAAAGGCGCGTAAAAGCGGCGCGGTACGCTCGTTTAAAGGCTCCTGAAAAAGGCGGACCTCTCCCGAATCCCTGACTGTTATCAGGGGGCGCTTCGGGAGAAGTCCGCCGTGTTTTTTGCCCCGCCAGGTCATAACCGTTTCATTATGACACTGATAAAGAAAACGGCACTGGCAAAAATCGCGGGGCTGGCGCATAATAAAAGCGGATTTTCATACTGGTGCGCACCCGTTGCGCCAGGAGGAACGACTTGTCCCGCAAGGAGGAGATCGCAGCATGGAACTGAAGACCACCGGAGTGGCCGGCACGCTGGAGTCGAGCGACGTGATGATCACGCTCGAACCGAAGACCGGCGGCGGCATCGATCTTGAACTGCAAAGCACGGTTCTGAACAGCTACGGCCGTCAGATCAAGGAGACGGTCCTGGCGACGCTCGACCGTCTGGGCGTGAAAAACTGCGCCGTCACCGTCAACGATCACGGCGCGCTCGACTGCACCATCAAGGCGCGCGTGGAGTGCGCGTTTTACCGCGGCTGTCAGTATGACGTCGACGGAAAATATCCGTGGGGAGGGCTGATCAAATGATCCCGCGTCCCAAGCCTGAAAAATTCCGCCTGCGCCGCACGATGATGTTCATGAATGCGCAGAAGCCCGGACTGATCAAAGACGCTTACATCTACGGCGCCGACAGCATCATGCTCGACCTTGAGGACGCCGTCGCCGAGAACCAGAAGGACAGCGCCCGCTTCTCGCTCTACCACGCGCTGACCACGATCGACTACGGCGACACCGAGGTGATCGTGCGCATCAACGGCCTCGACACGCCGCACTGGAAGGAAGACATCCGCGTGGCTGTGGCCGGCGGCGCCGACGGCATCCGCATCGCCAAGACGGAGACGGCCGACGACGTGAAGACCGTCGAAGCGGCCGTGCTCGAAGCCGAGCGCGAGTTCGGCGTGGAAGAGGGCCGCACGCTGCTGATGGCCGCCATCGAGAGCCCCAAGGGCGTGATCAACGCGTACGAGATCTCCACCGCGTCGCC
>JAEEUD010000298.1 GCA_016286835.1 Pyramidobacter sp.
ATGCTCGGCAAGGTGCGCACATCATTGCTCACGCCTTACGGCCTGCGTACGCTCTCGCCCGCCGATCCGGCCTACCACTCGCGTTATTTCGGCGGTCCCGATGAGCGCGACTCGGCCTATCATCAGGGCACGGTGTGGCCGTGGCTGATCGGTGCCTACACCGACGCGCTGATGTACACGATGTGGGACCATGACATCGCGGCCCGCCGCGTCCTCGACACGATCGCGCCGCTTGTCAGCAAACATCTGCGCGATTACGGCGTTGGTTCGATCCCCGAGGTCTTCGACGCAGCCCCGCCCACCAACCCCAACGGCGCGCCCTGGCAGGCGTGGAGCGTGGCCGAAGTGCTGCGCTCGCTGCGCACTATTCAGAAAGAAGCCAACGGCGTCTATCGCCGCTGGGAAGCGAAATTAAAGGAGGAGGCGATGTAACATGCGCGTTCTCATGCTGGGCTGGGAGTTTCCTCCCAACCAGAGCGGCGGCCTCGGCACCGCCTGTTACGGCATTACCCGCGCGTTACTCCGTAAAGGCACGGACGTTTTGTTCGTCATGCCTTACACGCATTTGAAAGAACACCCCGACTCACACGTCAAACTGCGCTCCGCTTCGGGCACGATGGTTCCCGAGGTCGTCACCCGCGAACGGCAGCTGCGCGACGATTTCCTGAGCGGCCAGGGCGTCCCGCGTCCGCCGCTGGGACGCGAAGCCTCGCGCGAGCATGTGCTCCGTCCCGCGACAGCGGGCAGCGGCGCGCGAACGATCGAAGAGCTGCACTACTTCACCTCGCGGATGGTGATGCGCGGCATTCGTTCGTCGCTGCGTCCTTACGTCACGGCCGAAAGCTACGAGGAATACCTGGAGCAGGTGCTGGCCAACAAATCCTCGCGCACCGAAGCGGGCGAAGAGGGCCTGCCGCCGCTGATCCGCCTTGAGCGCTGGAAAGAGGCGCTGGCCGCCTCGCCGCTGGCGCAGAGCGGTCCGAACGGTCAGACCGTGACCGACACCGAGACGGTGTGGAACAAGATCGAACTGCACGGCGGCTACGGCAAGGACCTGATGTCCGAAGTCTACCGCTACAGCCTCGCGTGCGCACAGATCGCCATGGAAGAGGAGTTTGACGTCGTCCACGTGCACGACTGGATGACCTATCCGGCCGGCATCCTCATCAAGCAACTGACCGGCAAGCCCCTTGTGGCGCACATCCACGCGCTGGAGCACGACCGCAGCGGCGAAGGCGTCAACCCCGAGATCGCCCACATCGAGTGGGCCGGCATGACCGCCGCCGACACCGTCGTGGCCGTCAGCTACTACACCAAGAACGAAGTGATGCGCCAGTACGCCATCCCCGACGAGAAGATCCAGGTGGTGCACAACGCCGTCAACCGCGTCGAGTCGAAGCACCAGTTCCATCTGGAGGTGCCCCCGCACAAGGAAAAGCGCGTGCTGTTCATGGGCCGCATCACGTATCAGAAAGGCCCCGACTACTTCGTCGAAGCCGCGCGCATCGTCCACGAGCGGATGCCCGACGTGCATTTCGTCATGGCCGGCAGCGGCGACATGTTCAACCGCATGGTGCGCCGCGTCGCGCAGCTGAGAATGGGCACCGTGTTCCATTTCCCCGGCTTCCAGAAAGGCTCCGACATCGAGCGCATGTACTCCAGCTGCGACCTCTACGTGATGCCCAGCGTTTCCGAGCCGTTCGGCATCGCCCCGCTCGAAGCGATGATCTGCGACACGCCGGTCATCCTTTCGCGCCAGTCGGGCGTGTCGGAAGTGGTCGTCAACGCACTGAAAGTCGATTTCTGGGACATTCACGAGATGGCCAACAAGATCTGCGCCGTGCTCGCCTATCCCAAACTGGCCGAAGCGATGGTTAAAAACAGCCGCGAGGACCTGCGCCGCATTCGCTGGTCCACGGCCGCGTCGCGCCTCAACGATATTTACCGTGACTGTCTGAACAGGAGATGACGTAAAAAATGCCTTCGATCTGTTTCTATTTCCAGGTCCATCAGCCCTACCGCCTGCGCCGCTACAGCTTCTTCGACATCGGCCAGAGCCACTTCTACGAGGACGTGGAAGCCAACCGCACCATTCTTGATAAAGTCGCCCGCAAATGCTACCTGCCCATGAACGCCCTGCTGCTGAAAATGATCAAGCAGTGGGAGGGCAAGTTCAAGATTTCTTTCTCGATCTCCGGCGTCGCGCTCGACCAGTTCGCCGAGTACCAGCCCGAGATCCTCGACAGCTTCAAGGCGCTCGTCGATACCGGCTGCGCGGAGATCATCTCCGAGACCTACGCGCACTCGCTGGCCGCGCTCTTCGATCCCGAGGAGTTCAAGGCCCAGGTCGCCATGCACGACGATCTCGTCAAGAAGCATTTCGGCGTCGTGCCGCACGTGTTCCGCAACACCGAGCTGATCTACCGCAACGACATCGCCCAGATGGTCGAGGACATGGGCTACAACGCCATCCTCACCGAAGGTGCCGATCACATCCTCGGCTGGCGCAGCCCCAACTTCATGTACTCGCCCCAGAGCTGCAACCGCCTCAAGCTGATGCTCAAGAACTACCGTCTCTCGGACGACATC
>JAEEUD010000299.1 GCA_016286835.1 Pyramidobacter sp.
GAAGTGTGTCCCCATTATATCGAAGTATGTTGATTTATCACACTGAGGCTGTCGCAAAAGAGTCAAAAGGAAAGAGTGAAATTCAACATAGTATCTAGAGAATGCGGGCTGCCGAAAATGAATTCCAGTGTTTCCGGTAGCCCGCCATCCTGATTTTGTTCTATGAGAAACAATCGTTTTTTGGTCGTGCGCCGTTCTGTCACGCTGTCGCGCGCTTGGACACGTCTTCCATCGGTACGACCGCCAGCTTCATGCCCAAGGCACAGAGCAGTTTGGTGATCGTGTCGATCCGGGCGCTGGTTTCGCCCCGTTCAAGCCGGGCGATCATGGGCTGCCGCACGCCTGAAAGCTGTTCCAGTTCTCTTTGAGTCAGTCCACGGCTTTTGCGCGCTCGGACGATCTCGTCCATCAGGGCAATGCGCAGGTCACTTGCGGCAATCTCTTCGCGCGTCAGGTGCTCGCGCTCAAAATCTGCCCAGCTGTCGCCAATTGCTTTTTTATTCATGCTCCGAGTCCTCGCCTTCAAGAAGATATGCCAGTTCACGTTTGGCCTTGTCGATTTCGCTCTGTGGCGTTTTCTGCGTCTTTTTCAAAAAATGATGGAGCAGGTAGAATGAATTCTCATGCACCCCGACAAAGAGGATGCGGTGCCTCAACGGACGCAACTCCCAGATCTCGCCTTCGAGGTGCTTGATGTACGGCTCGCCAGCTCCCTTTCCGTCGGATTGCAGTTTGCGGATGTAGTCTACGATTTTCTCAAAGTTGACGCGGGCGCTCTTGTCTTTCTTCTTTTTCACTGCAAGCTCAAGAAGCAGCTCTTTTACCGGCTGTCGGCCGCGTCGGTTGCGGAAGAAGCGTATCTCGTACACTTGTATCACCTCTTGAACGAAATGATAACTGATTCGTTATCGCATGTCAAGCGTTTTCTGTACAGCACTGCAAAGACGCACGCCTCGTGAGTCTGCGGCATGGACGTCTGGGCATTTCGCAGCGGCGACGCGGAAGGGCTTAATAAGATGTCTGAGACTGACTGAAAACAAACGTTTCACGAAGAACAATCACAAATGAAAATTGGCCGTCCGGCAAAATTGTATTGTCGGACGGCCTGATTGTTTAAAAACGTTCTTCGTGGAACACAGTCATTTTTTCATCGCCGCGGCGACGAACTCTCGGAACAGCGGATGCGGGCGCGTGGGGCGGCTCTTGAATTCGGGGTGGAACTGAACGCCGACGAACCAGCGGCACTTTTCGTTCTCCATGATCTCGACCTGACCGCCCGTCGGGCACACGCCGGCAACGTTCATGCCGGCAGCCGCGAAGCGGGCGCGGTACGCCTCGTTGAACTCGAAGCGGTGGCGGTGCCGCTCGCTGATGGCGGCCGTCTGATAGATCGAGCCGCGCGCCTTGCTCCCCTCGGCGAGGTCGCACGGATACGCGCCCAGGCGCATTGTGCCGCCGCGCACGGTGACGCCTTTTTGTTCTTCCATCAGGTGGATGACGGGATCGGGCGTGCCGGGATCGAACTCCAGGCTGTTGGCGCGTTCCAGTCCCAGCACGTGGCGCGCGAATTCGATCGCCGCGATCTGCATCCCCAGGCAGATGCCCAGATAGGGCACGTCGTGTTCGTGCGCGTAGCGGGCGGCGGCGATCTTGCCGTCGATGCCGCGCACGCCGAAACCGCCGGGCACGAGGATGCCGTCGGCGAAGCCGAGCTTTTCGGCCGCGTTTTCGTCCGTGATCTCTTCCGACTCGACGGGGACGATCTTCAATTTGCCGCCCAAAGCAATGGCCGCGTGTGACAGTGCCTCGTTGACGCTCAGATAGGCGTCCTTGTTCTCCGTGTATTTGCCGACGAGCGCGATCGTCACGGGGGTATCCGCGGCTTCGCGCCGGCGCAGGTACTCGTCCCAGTCGCTCATGTCCGGTTCGGGCGTGCCTTCAAATCCGAGCGCGTCCAGAACGATGGCGTCGAACTTCTGTTCGCGCAGCGTGCGCGGCACCTCGTAGATCGTGCGGGCGTCCGGCTCCTCGATCACGTGATCGGGCGAGACGGAGCAGAACAGGCCGATTTTTTCCTTCGTCTCGCGCGTGACGGGATACGATGAGCGGCAGACGATCACATCGGGCTGGATGCCGATCCCTCGCAGCGTGCTGACGCTGTGCTGCGTCGGCTTGGTCTTGAGCTCGCCGCTGGCGCCGATGTAAGGCAGCAGCGTCACGTGTACGTAAAGGACGCTGCCCTTACCGACCAGCGCGGGCATCTGACGGATGGCCTCGAGGAACGGCTGCCCCTCGATGTCGCCGACGGTGCCGCCGATCTCGGAGATGAGCACGTCAAATCCTTTGCCGGCCTCGGTGATGCGGCGGATGATCTCGCCGGTGATGTGCGGGATCACCTGCACGGTGTGTCCGTCGTAATCGCCGCGGCGCTCGTTGGTGATCACAGAGAGATAGACTTTTCCTGACGTGCAGCTGTTCCCGCCGCTCAGCGGCTGGTCGAGGAATCGTTCGTAATGGCCGAGATCGAGGTCGGTCTCCGCGCCGTCGTCGGTGACGAACACTTCGCCGTGCTGATACGGG
>JAEEUD010000300.1 GCA_016286835.1 Pyramidobacter sp.
CATGCAGCTGTCCCAGCAGCGGTAGCGCTCGATGGTGTTGCCGTTCTGGAAGTCTTCGATGTCGAAGCACTGGCACGTCGGACACACGAACGTGCACGCACCGCAGCCAAGGCAATGGGAGGAAAGCTCTTTCCATTTCTCCGACTTGAACACTTCCAGCTCACGCTCACGGTTGTCGTCGGGCCTGAGATTCGCCAGCGGCAGACGCTTCATGATCTGCCCCACGCGTTCCTGCTCGGCAGCAATCTTCGCCTCGTCGTCCGCGCCGCACTCCGTGAGCATGTCCTTGAGCAGAGCCACAAGCTTTTCGCCCTTTTCGTTCAGCGGTTCGATAAAAATCGTGCCGTCAACCGTCCACGTGCGTGCGTCGCCGGTCGGTCTCGCGGGGTCGATGTCAAAGCTCGTGCAGAAGCAGGTCTCCGAAGGACGCGAGCAGGCGGCCGTCACGACCGTGCTGTGTTCGCGGCGCGTCTGATAGTAGGTATCGACAGGATCGGCCAGGAAAACCAGATCAAGCACGTCGAACGATCTCGCGTCGCAGGCACGCACGCCCCAGACGACGAAATCCTCGCTCTCGGCGCGGTCGTCGATGACTTCGATCTTCTTGCCTTCGCGGCGGAAACGGGCCATGTGCTGGATCTGCGGGAAGAAGAAGTCCTTCGCGCTCCTCAGCGTGTTCAGCCCGTCGCTGACTTTCGTCTCCGGCGTCCAGGCGGCAAACTGCGCCTCGCCCTTTTCCGCTGCCGCGGGAACGTAAAGCTTTTGCGCCTGCGCGATCGCCGCAAAAAGAGCGTCGCGTTTATCCACAGGCAGTTTCCAGATCATCAGCGCAGTCCTCCTTTCCGAACGATGTCGGGCTCGGCGTCGCGGTCCGTCGTGAAGTCGGCCACCGGGCTCATCTGCCCCACTTCCGCGCCGGCGGTGAAATCACCGTACAGAGCGTTGTAGTCCTTGATGAACTTGCGGTTGAGCAGGTGCAGCGGGATGTGCTCGGGGCAAACGCGCGAGCACTCGCCGCAGTCGGTGCAGCGACCAGCAACGTGGAAAGCGCGAATGATGTGGAACATGTTCTCCTCAAAGTCGTCCGCGGCGGCGCGGTTCTGGACGCCCGAATTGGGGTTGTCGAACACGCACTTCTCGCACGAGCAGGCGGGACACACGTTGCGGCAGGCGTTGCAGCGGATGCAGCGCGACAGATGGCTCCTCCAGAACGCGAAGCGCTCCTCCGGCGTCATCTTCTCGATCTCTTCGACCTTGTCGAAGCGGTTCGATTCGCGTACGTCTCCCTCTTCGCCGACAAGCTCGTCGGCAGCGACGTGCTTCCAGCTCTTGCAGCTGGCGCAGCGCTCGGGCAGCACGTCTTCAAGCGGGAATTCTTCGTTGCCGTACAGCGTCTCCACGAGCAGCTTTCCGTCTTTGGCCTCGGCCGAAACGACGCCCTCGATCCCCTTCTCGCGGAGGCTATCGATCGAGACCGTGCCGCGGCAGGGAATGCCGATCACGTAGATGTTCTCGCGGTGGAGGCGGTGCTCCGTGCAGAGCTGGTTGAAGCTGTATGTGTCGCACGGTTTGAGGAACACGGCAACTTTACCCTCTTTGGCGCTCTCGGCGATCAGGTACTTGGACAGATTCGCGCCGCAGAACGCATTCCAGACGAAATTCTGTTCAAGGTCTTCGGCCGTGCAGAACACGTCGGGCGTCACGTCGTAGACGAACTGTCCGCGACGCCAGCCGAGAACCCGGCTGACCGTACCGTCCGCGAGCATTTTTTTGGCGCGAGCGATCAGTTCTCCTTGCATCGCAGATCCCCCAATCTCCGATTCTCGCCGAGCGCGGTCACTTCGGCGACAAAGCTGTTCATCACATCGACAAAGCGCTGGCCTTCCGCGGCCGAGACCCATTCGACGCGAGTTCTCGCGTTCTCCACGCCGAGGTAGTCGAGCATGGAAAACAGCAGCGTCATGCGACGTCTTGTGTGATAGTTGCCCGTGCTGTAATGGCAGTCGCCGGGATGGCAGCCGCAGAGGATCACGCCGTCGGCTCCGCGCTGGAACGCACGCAGGATAAAGAGCGGATTGACGCGGCACGAGCACGGCACACGTATGATCTTCACTTCGGCGGGATAGGACAGACGATTCGTCCCCGCCAGATCGGCGCCCGAGTACGAGCACCAGTTGCAGCAGAAGGCGATGATCTTCGGCTTCCAGCCCTGTTTGTTCTCCTGAGCTACAGGCATAACGCGTCCACCTCCGCCATGATCTCTCTATTGGAAAAGCCCTTCAGGTCCATCGCGCCGGACGGGCACGTCACCGTGCAGGCGCCGCAGCCCTGGCAGACAGCTTCGTTGACCTGCGCCACGCGGCGGATCTTCGTCGTGCGGTCGGGCATACGGAACTCCTTATCGACGTACGTGATCGCGCCGTAGGGGCACACCGTCTCACACTGTGAGCAGCCGTTGCACATCCACTCATCGGAATGGGCAACGCAGGGGTTGCCGACCAACTCGTCCTTGGCGAGCAGACCGATGGCCTTCGCCGCCGCGGCACCGGCCTGAGCGACCGTCTCG
>JAEEUD010000018.1 GCA_016286835.1 Pyramidobacter sp.
GTTCAGGCACGTGAAGCGATCCGCGACGGCGAAACGCCGCAGGCCCGGATCCTCACCGTACGCAAGGCCGTGCTTGCGGGGATCCGCAAGGTCTTCTGTGAAGACGGCGACATCTCGGCCACGCTGGGCAACAACCGCTTTGTCGTCCTCCATGTCAGCGGCGAGAACGGGCCCCAGCAGGAACGAACGCTGCAACTTGCGAGCCGAGCGCTGGAAGCTATCGACGCGTTTGGTCTAAAAGCCGCCGTCGGTGTCGGCTCGCCTGCACGCGGCATTCCCGCTCTGGCTGTCAGTTATCAGGAAGCGTGGAAAGCACTCTTTTTGGGTAAGAAGTTCTGCGCGCGCCCCGGCGTGTATGATATTGCCGCCTACCGTCTTGAGGACATCGTTACCACCATCGATCCGCCGGCACGCGCCCGTTATGTGCGCGCCGTCACCGGCAGCTTCCGCTCGTCGCCCGACTGGGAGCAGATGCGCGAGACGATCCGCGGCTGGTGCGAAAGTTCGTTCTCGCTCGTCGAAGCGGCTGCACGCCTGCACATCCACCGCAACACGCTGATCTACCGCATCGAGAAGATCGCCCGCGAGACTGGGCTGAATCTGAAAGACTTCCGCACCTGCCTCAATCTCTATCTGGCATTGGTCATGGACCAGTATACCGGTCCGGCCGTGAAGGAGTAGCCTTTCCGGTTTTGTAAAATTTGAACGCGTTGACGCGGCGGCGCTTTTCGTCTATACTCTTTTTAAAGAAACAATAAACTGCTTTGAAGGAGAGATTCATGATGAACAATCTGCTGCTGAAAAATGCCGATCTGTACGCGCCGGAACACAAGGGCGTCGTCGATGTCCTCGTACTGAACGGCAAAGTCGCTGCCGTCGGCCCTAAGCTGGACGTGAAGCTGCCTGAGCTGGAGACGATCGACCTTGAAGGCGCGCTTGCCGCGCCCGGCATCGTCGATCACCACAACCATTTCGGCGGCGCCGGCGGCGAGGGCGGCTTCAATTTCCGCACGCCGCCTGCACAGCTTTCCACTTTTGTTAAAGCCGGCATCACCACTGCCGTCGGTCTGCTCGGTACCGACGGGATCAGCCGCTCGCTTGTTGAGCTGCTGGCCAAGGCCCGCGCTCTTGATATCGAGGGGTTGAGCACGTGGATCTACACGGGCGCCTATCAGCTGCCCGGCCCCACGATCACCGGCAAGGTCGGCAGCGATATCGCCTGGATCGACAAGATCATCGGCTGCAAGATGGCACTGTCCGACCATCGCAGTTCGCATCCTTCCGCCAAGACCATCCGCGCCCTTGTGTCTGAAGTGCGCGTGTCGGCCATGCTTGCCGGCAAGAAGGGCGTCGTCTGCGTGCATATGGGCAGCGAACCCACTGGCCTTGATCCGCTGCGTGCCGCCGTGAAGGACAGCGAAGTGCCGCTCACGCATTTCATGCCCACGCACGTTACCCGCAACATGACCCTGCTGGACGATACGATCGCCTGGGTCAAAGAGGGAGGCCTCGGCGACATAACGGCGCATGACGACACCTGGCAGTGCCTTGCGCACGTGGCTGAAAGCGGCGCTGATCTCTCGCACATCTGCTTCAGCTCTGACGGCAACGGCAGCATGCCCAAGTTCGACGACAAGAAAAACCTGATCGGCATGGGTGTCGGCGATCCAGCCTCGATCCTCGAGGCTGTGGGCGACTGCATCCGTCACGAAGTCACCGCTCCTGAAAAGATCTTCGCCTGTGCCAGCACGAATCCGGCTTTCTGGCTAGGCCTGCCTGCCAAGGGCCGGATCGAAAAGGGCTACGACGCCGATATCATGGTCCTTGACTGCGATTACAAACTGCGCACGCTCGTCGCTCGCGGCCGCGTGATGATGCGCGACGGGGCCGTGCTCGTCAAGGGCACGTTCGAGTAGTCCGGCGCCTGCCGGTCCAACAAATAAGAACAAGGTAAAACGCGTTTCATCGTTTTTCATGACGATGAAACGCGTTTTTTGCACGGTGACCGCAGCGTTTGAGGAATTTTGTTTTTCGTTTTTCGTATGATATAATGAAACGTCTTTTCATTATGAAACGATGAACCGTTCTTTTGCGAAAAGCGAAAGGATTCGGGAGGGAATTGATGATGAACCGTGGAGACGTGGTCCTGCGGCCGTCGCCGGAATGTCGTCTGCCAGAGGAGCGTCCGGATGCGCCCAGGCTGATCGAGATCGGTTTCGGCAACGGGGATTTCCTCGTCCATCTGGCGAAAAAACGGCCCGACGCACTCGTTTTCGGCGTTGAGATGTCGCACACCTGCGTCGAGAAGGCGCTCTCGCGAATCAGGCAGCAAAATCTGACGAACGTGCGGCTCTTGTGCGGCGACGCACGTTTTCTCGTGCGCGAATGTTTCGCCGACAACTCGGTGGAGAGGATCTACATGAGCTTTCCGTGCCCGTGGCCGAAAGAGCGTCATGCGCGCCGGCGCGTGACCTCGGAAGGCTTTTCCGGCTCGCTGGCGTCGGTACTGAAAATCGGCGGCGTGTTCGAGATGGCGACCGACGAAGGCTGGTATGCCGACGAGGCAGCGCAGATCCTTGGTGCTCACGAGGCGCTCCGGCTGGCGGAACGCAAGCTGAACTTCCGGCGCGAGATCACGACCAAGTACGAGCGGAAGTGGCTGGAGATGGGCAAGGACATCCACCATCTCTATATCGAAAAGACGGCGCCGTGGAGCGTGCCGCGAATGGTTGAAGGGAGCATTGACGACATGCATGTTCGCATTTCACCGGCTCTGCCCGTGAGCCTGGACCTGCTCAACGAAACGGTGACGGGGCAGACAGGCTGCGCGGCAGGAAGACACGGCGAGGAGTCGCACTGGGCGTTCCGCGGCGGTTTTGCGGCCGAAGACGGCACGCTGCTGGAAGAGACGATCTGTTCCGATTCGGGCTTTGAGCAGAAGTTTTATCTCAAGGTCGTCGAGCGTCCCGAATGCACTCTTGTCAAGCTTGACGGCGTGTTCCTGCCTTATCTGACGCCGTCGGTGCGCTTTGCCATCGAGGACGCGGCGCGGAGGCTGCAAAAGCGGTGAAGGAAGTTCGTCCTACCACGGGAAAGACGCTCGGCGCGCTGTTCAGCATCCTCGGTCCCCTGCACGGGCAGTCATTCCTCGACCTGTTTTCGGGCACGGGACGCGTGGCAGCCGAAGCGCGAAAACGCGGCGCTTCGATCGTCACGGTGGAGTTGGAGCGCGACCGCGCTGCCGACATTCGCCGCTCGCTCGGCGAAAAGGACCATGTGCAGCTGTGCATGGACGTGCGGCGCGCGCTTGCCTGGTGTGCAAAGCGGGGCATGACGTTCGACGTGATCTTTGCCGATCCGCCCTATGAGATGAAGTGGATGAGCGAGCTGCCGCAGATCCTCGCGTCACGCGCGCAGCTTTTGAAACCGGGCGGCGTCGTCGTGATCGAACGGGCGCAGAGCGAGCCGCTTTCGCTCGAAGGCACGGTATGGCAGCTCGCCGACGAGCGGCGGTACGGCATTTCGGTGCTTGATTTCCTGAGACTGAAGGAGACGGAAGATGTACAGGCATAAAGCGATTTATCCCGGGTCGTTCGACCCGATCACCAACGGCCACGTGTTCATTGCCGAGCGCGCTGCGGCGCTGTTCGACGAGGTGGAAGTGTCGGTGCTGATCAATTCCGAAAAAAAAGGCGCGTTCTCGCTTGAAGAACGCGTTGAAATGGCCCGCACGGCACTCGCGCACCTGCCCAACGTGACGGTGAATTCGTTCACGGGGCTGCTCGTCGATTTTCTCCGCCAGCGCAAAAGCAGCATCGTCATCCGCGGCCTGCGCGCGCTGTCGGACTTTGAATATGAATTCCAGATGGCCCTGATGAACCGCAAGCTTGAGCCGGAGATGGAGACGCTGTTCATCGTCACCGACGCGAAATACTCGTATTTGTCGAGTCATACGCTGAAGGACGTGTTCCGCCTCGGCGGCGAGGTGCGTAGCATGGTGCCGCCCAACGTCTATGAGAAGCTGCTGGAGCGCTTCCGTCCGGAAACGCCGGACGCTTAATCCATAAGAAACGGCGCGGCGGCCAGTTCGTGTTTCCAGTCGGGGCGGGGGAGAAGACTTTCCCGCAGTGAAGCGGCGCGCAGCGTGAGCTGAAAAGTTCTGCGCGCGTATTCGTCGTTTCCGAGCCCCGCCGGCTTGTTGACCACGGGCAGAACGCCCGAGGCGCGGACCGTTTTCAGCAGTTCGCGTCCGCGCGGCGTCATCGCCAGCGGACGGATATACGCCGGTCCGCGGCGCTGGAATTCTGCGTCGTCTTCTTTTTTGAGATTCAGCAGGATCCAGATCAGCAGGCGCTGTACGCGCGATCTGGGATAGCGCTTCGTGGATACGCGCGCGACGAACTCATCGAGCGACGCGGAGGCGAAAACGGCTTCCAGCAGGCGGTGCTCGATGCCCTCGCTTACGCCGGCATAATCGTTCAGCGACGCGGGCGTTTCGCGCAGCAGCGTCGTGCGTACGGCGTGCCACAGCGTTGTGTCGACCAGGAGCGCGCGTCCGCGGTCAAGCTGACTTTTCAGAACGGCGGCGCTCGCTTCGGGCATGACTGAAAGCGCTGTTTTTCTGTCGCCGCATGACAGCGCGGCGCGTATGCCGGCGGCACTGGACAGCTCATTTGCCGTCGTTTCGTCGCGATAGCCCGCACCGATCCTTTTCACCGGCAGCAGTTCAAGATCCGCGTCCTGTTTCAGCGCGCTTTCGGCGTACGCGACGGCAAGCGTGTTGTTGGGTTTCTCAAGCAGCTCTTTCGATCCGGGGAGCAGTTTTTCGCAGGCTTCCGCCCGCGCTTGGGCGTAAGAAAAACCTTTTTTTAAGAATTCCTGTAAAAAAGCCTTGAAAGGCGGCGCTTCCTGAACTAAAATATGAGAGATACTGCGCAAAAGTTCTTCGCCGTCTTCCATGCCGAACGAAAGAGAACATGTACCGCACGCTTTCAGCAGCGACACGGAGGCGTTCGCGAACACGCCGGCGTTGTGACAGCAGAACGGCGGCGGCAGTTCGACGACAAGATCGACGCCGCAGCGCACGGCCATTTCCGCGCGCGTCCAGACATCAAGAAGTGCCGGTACGCCGCGCTGCAAAAAACTGCCCGAAAGCGCCGCGACGATGACGGCTTCGGGAAAACGGCGGCGCAGAGTTTCGATCTGATACAGGTGTCCTTTGTGAAACGGGTTGTATTCGGCTGTGATGCCGATGATTTTTTCCTTTTCCATGGCGCAAAGCTCCTCTGTGGCCGCTGCGGCCGGGGGATCGTTTGATGGTTTTGATATACGACAGAGCGTCGATTACGTCAAGGAGGTTTTTTTCGTGAAGATTCTTGTTATCAACTGCGGCAGTTCCTCTCTCAAGTACCAGGTGTTCGACATGGACAACGAGTCTGTGCTGGCGAAGGGCCTTGTGGAGCGCATCGGCATCGAGGGTTCGCGCCTCAAGCACACCAAGACCGGCATGGAAGCCGTCGTCACCGAGACGTCCATTCCCGATCACAAAGTGGCCGTCGATCTGGTGCTGAAGTCCCTGCTCGACCCCAAGGTCGGCGTTATGACCAGCCTTGACGAGCTGGCCGCCGTCGGCCACCGTGTCGTGCATGCCGGCGAGGAGTTTGCCTGCTCGGTCAAGATCACGCCCGCAGTTATGGACGCTCTGAAGCGCTGCTGCCCTCTGGCCCCGCTCCATAATCCTGCCAACATCATCGGCATCGAGGCCATCACGGCCGCGCTGCCCAAGGTTCCTCAGGTCGGCGTGTTCGACACGGCCTTCCATCAGACGATGCCCGACTACGCGTTCCGCTACGCGATCCCTGAGAAGTACTACACCGAGGACCACGTGCGCCGCTACGGCTTCCACGGCACCAGCCACCGCTTCGTCTCTGCCCGCTGCGCCGAACTGCTCGGCAAGCCGATGAGCGAGCTCAAGATCATTACCTGCCACCTCGGCAACGGCAGTTCCGTGGCTGCGATCGATCAGGGCAAGTGCGTTGATACGTCGATGGGATTCACGCCTCTTCCTGGCCTCGTCATGGGCACCCGCTGCGGCGATGTCGATCCCAGCGTCGTTACGTTCATTGCCCAGAAGGAAGGCGTCGAGAAGACCGACAAGATCCTCAACAAGGAAAGCGGTCTGCTCGGTGTGTCCTGCGTCTCCGGCGACCTTCGTGACGTCGAAGACGGCATGAACAAGGGCGACGCCAAATGCACGCTCGCGTTCAAGATGCTCACCTACAGCGTCAAGAAGTACATCGGCGCCTACGCGGCAGCCATGGGCGGCGTCGACGCCATCGTCTTCACGGCCGGCATCGGCGAGAACAGCGCCACTACGCGCAAGATGGTCACCGAAGGTCTTGAGTTCCTTGGCGTGAAGATGGACTATTCCAAGAACAATTTCCGCGGCGAGGAGCGCGTGATCAGCGCCGACGACTCCAAGGTGAAGGTCATCGTCATCCCCACCAACGAAGAGCTCGTCATCGCCCGCGACACGAAGGAACTTGCGTTTTAATTTTGACTGCGGAAGATCTGAGGAGGAGGGGATGATCTCATGGCGCTGACCGAGCGGCCCGCGGAGTGGAAGTTCGTCGTTCCCGTGCCCGACGGAAAAGACGCGTCGGAGGTCATTTCCCGCTCCTGGACGATCGAACTGGATCAGCCTGTTGCACGCGGCGGGCTGGAATATCTGCTTACGAAACCCCTGAAAGCAACGGCGGAGACACAACGTCTGCCGCAAAGTGTCGAGGTTACGATCAAAATCGACAGCGAAGTTGCTACGGAATGCCGTAGATGTTGCGCGCCTCTGACTGTTGCAATTCAGGAAGATTTCATGTATTCTTACATCTTGCAGTCAGATAATGCAGAAACGGGTCAGGGAGAAGAGGAGTTTTCCGACTCCGGCAAAGTGACGCTCGTCGTGCCACGGCTGAGTTCGTCGCTTGATGTTGCCGATCTCGTTTGGGAATGTCTTGTCGAATCATTGCCCCTGTACGCACAGTGCGAGGGCGAATGTGCCGTTCCTTACGTTCCCGAGCCGTCGGTCGATCCGCGCTTTCTGGCTCTGGCAGATTTACTGGAACAAGAAAAGGACAAAGGAGGGAAATAACCATGGCAACCCCGAAGATCAGACAGTCCCATCGCAGAACCCACCACCGCTTTTCTCAGTGGCTCGGCGAGAAGGTCGCTCCCGGCCTGACGACGTGCTCCCACTGCGGCGAGACGATCATGCCCTACTGCGCCTGCCCCGCCTGCGGCTACTACCGCGGCCGCAAGGTGATCAAGGTCGCCGCCGACAAGGCCCCCGCTGAAACCGAAGCGAAGGCTGAATAGGCCCTGCATGAAAAAACCCCGCGGAATTGTTCCGCGGGGTTTTTTGTACGCTGAGAACCTGAATAAAACCAGTTTTTTGGAAAGTAAGTGACATGTGTGAACGCGCTTTCGCGCCTTGACCTTTGACGGCAAAATCTATATACTGCGAATAGTTCGTGAGCAGATATTAGAATCTGGTCTTAAAGGTGGGGAGGAGAATGGCACCAAAAAGCACAAAAATGCAGCGTCACGAAAAGCTATTGGCGCTGATCGAACAGAATCCTCTCTACAGCGACGAAGACCTCGCGCGTCTGCTTCGCGTCAGCCTCAGTACCGTCCGGCTCGACCGTGCGCAGATGGGCGTTCCTGAGTTGCGGACCCGCACGCGCCAGATGGCGGAACGTGCTGTCGGACGCCTCAGGTCTCTCAAACAGGAGGAATTCGTCGGCGAGCTGCTGGGGCTGGAGCCCAACGTGTGGGCGCTTTCGATGCTCCAGACGACGAAGGAGATGGCCTTTCGCCACACCGAACAGGTCACGGATCAGTACATCTACGCGCAGGCCAGCACCTTGGCCATTGCCGTGGTCGCGGCCGATCTGGTCATCGTCGATTCGTTCCGCGGGCGTTACAGCGCGCCGGCGGCCGTCGGCGACCGGCTTGTGGCGCGCGCCAAAGTCGGCACACACGAGGGCGACAAATATATCGTTTCCGTCCACACCACGGCCAACGAGCGCGAAATCTACGTGGGACGATTCATCGTCCGCGCCCTGTCTGCCGAAGATACGTCGGCTGCGCAGGCATGACACTACAGAATGAGAGCGGGGGAAAACATGATTATCGCAGTTGACGCCATGGGCGGCGATCACGGCGCATCGGCCGTGTGCCCCGGCGCGATCGAAGCCTGTGTGACAAATCCGGGGCTGGAGATCGCCCTGATCGGAAATAAAACGGTCATCGAACCGTATCTCGACAAAGCGGACGCAGCTGTGAAGCGCCGCATCACCGTTGTCCATACCGACGAAATGGTCGATCCCGATGAGCCGCCGACGAAGGCCATCCGCACCAAGAAGCGTTCGAGCATGAGAATGGCGATGGAGATGGTCAGGAGCGGCGAAGCTCAGGGCTGCGTCTCGTCCGGCAGCACGGGCGCGATCGTTGCCGGCGGCGTGCTCGTCGTCGGACGCATCAAGGGTATCGAGCGTCCCGGCCTGGGCATCCTGCTCCCCACGAAGAAACCTGTTTTCCTGCTCGACGCCGGTGCGACGGTGCGCTGCAAACCGCTCAATCTCGTGCAGTTCGCGCTGATGGGCTCGATCTACATGAAGGACGTGGAAAAGCTCACCCCGACGCCGCGCGTCTGCCTGCTCTCCAACGGTTCGGAGGAGATTAAGGGAGACGACGTGATCGTCGAGGCCCGCGAACGGCTGCGTACCTCCGAGGCGATCAACTTCGGCGGCTACGTCGAGGCCAACCGCGTTCCCCAGGGCGACGCCGACGTGGTCGTCTGCGACGGTTTCTCAGGCAATGTCATGCTGAAGTCGTTCGAGGGACTGATCAAGTTCTGCAAAGGTCTCGTCGTCGACACGATCCATGAATCGCTGCTGGCCAAGGCCGGCGCGCTCCTGCTTTATCCGTCGATGAAGAAGCTGGCTGCCCGCGTTGATTACAGCAAGTACGGCGGTTCGGCGCTGATGGGCGTCAACGGCGCCGTCGTCAAGGCACACGGAAGGTCGAAAGCTCCCGCGATCGCCAACGCTATCGGCGTGGCAGCGGGATTTGTCGAGCGCGGCGCGCTTGACCGCATCAAGAGCGACATCGCCGAAGAGCTGGCGCGAAGCGGCTCGGGCGCGACGCTTCGCTAGCGCAGAGTTGGAATAAGAGGCCGCGGGATGAACGCGGCTATTTGAGAAAGGGGTTCATTTTTCACAATGCTCGGTACAGAACTGACAGAACTTTTAGGCATCAAATATCCCGTGATCCAGGGCGCGATGGCCTGGATCGCCAACGCGGAACTGGCCGCCGCGGTCAGCAACGCGGGAGGACTGGGGATCATCGCCGCGGGAAACACCCCGCCCGAGCTTCTTGAAAAGGAACTCATCAAGATCCGCGAACTCACCGACAAGCCCTACGGTATGAACATCATGCTCATGTCGCCCACGGCTCCTGCGGCTGTGGAACTGGCCGCTAAGTACCGCGTCAAGGTGCTTACCACCGGCGCGGGCAGCCCCGGCAAGGTGATCGAGCGTCTCAAGCCGCTCGGCACGATCATCATGCCCGTCGTCGCTTCGACGGCCGTGGCTATCCGTGCCGTGCGTCAAGGGGCGCAGGCGATCGTCGCCGAAGGCATGGAGGCCGGCGGACACATCGGCGAGCTGACGACGATGGTGCTTACGCCGCTTGTCGCTCAGGCGGTGAACGTCCCCGTGGTGTGCGCCGGCGGCATCGTCGACGGCCGCGGCATGGCGGCAGCGTTTGCGCTTGGCGCCCAGGGCGTCCAGGTGGGCACGCGGTTCGTCTGTTCCACCGAGTGCACGGTGCATCCCAACTACAAGAACGCGCTCGTCAAGGCCAAGGAACGCTGCACGGCCGTGACCGGCGCGCCGACGGGACATCCCGTGCGCTGCATCGAGAACAAGCTGACGAAGGAATTTCTCAAGCTGGAGTATGATCACGCTCCCAACGAGCAGATCGAAAAGCTCGGCACCGGCCGTCTGCGCGCCGCCGTCGTCGATGGCGACGTGGAGATGGGCTCGGTCATGTCGGGCCAGTCGGCCGCACTGGTGAACGACGTTCGCCCCTGCGCCGAAATCATCACGGGCATGGTCTCCGAAGCGGAAGAGATCCTGAAGAAGCTGGGGGCTCGTGCTCAGTAAGGAGCAAACCATGAAATACGCGCTTCTTTTTCCCGGACAGGGCTCTCAGACTGTCGGCATGGGAAAGGACCTGATCGAAAACTCGCCCGCCGCAAAGGCCGTTTTTGAGGAGGCCGACGCTGCGCTCGGATTTTCGCTCAGCGACATCATTCTTAACGGACCTGAAGAAAAGCTCAGGCTTACGGCCTACACGCAGCCGGCGCTTCTGACGATGTCGATCGCCGTACTGCGGGCGCTTGAAGAAAAGGACGTGAAGATCGCTCCCGCGTGCGTTGCCGGACACAGCCTCGGCGAGTACACGGCTCTTGTAGCCAACGGCGTTCTCTCGCTGGCTGACGGTGTGCGCCTCGTGCACATGCGCGGCAGCTTCATGCAGGAGGCCGTGCCCGAAGGTGTCGGCGCGATGGCCGCGATCCTCGGCCTGGAAGCTGATTCCGTGCGCGCAGTCTGTGAAGAGGCCGCGCAGAGCGAAGTCTGCGAGCCGGCCAACTTCAACACGCCTGTGCAGACGGTCATTTCCGGGCACGCTGCCGCTGTCGCGCGTGCGGTCGAGCTGGCCGCCGAACGTGGCGCGAAACGCTCGGTGATGCTGAAAGTGAGTGCTCCGTTCCACTGCTCGCTGATGCGTCCCGTGGCGGACAAGCTGGCCGTCGAGATGGACAAATGCACTTGGACTACCGGTTCCGTGCCGCTGATCGCCAACGTTTCCGCGTCTCCCGTGACCGACGTGAAGACGATCCGCGACGGCCTGTACGCGCAGACGTACAGCCCTGTCCGCTGGGTCGAGAGCGTCGAGCGCATGGCTGCCCTCGGCGTGCAGGGATTCGTCGAACTGGGCGCGGGCAAGGTGCTCTCCGGCATGGTGAAGAAGATCGTTCGCAAGGCTTCGGTGCTCAACATCGAGACCTTTGCCGACCTCGACAAGTTCGTTCCCTTTGCGGAACAGGAAGCGGAGGACTGAATCATGGCACGTGTCGCACTTGTCACTGGCGCGGGCCGCGGGATCGGCCGCGCTGTCGCCAAACGTCTTGCCGAAGACGGCTGCGCCGTGGCGGTGAATTACCGCTCGTCGGCCGAAGCCGCTCAGGCGCTCGTCGAAGAGATCAAGGCCGCGGGCGGGACCGCGCAGGCCTTTGCCGGCGACGTTTCCAGCCCCGAGGACGTGAAGAAACTTTTCGAGGACGTGAAGGCTGCACTCGGTCCCGTCGAGATCCTCGTCAACAACGCCGGCCGCACGCAGGACGGCCTGCTGATGAGAATGAAAGATACCGATTGGGATAATGTATTGGATGCCGACCTCAAGTCGGTGTTCCTCTGCACGCGCGAGGCCATCCGCAACATGGTCCGCGCCAAATGGGGCCGTATCATCAACATCTCGTCCGTCGTCGGCCTCACGGGCAATCCCGGACAGGCCAACTACGGCGCGGCGAAAGCCGGCGTGATCGGCTTTTCCAAGTGCGTCGCGCGCGAATACGCCGCCAAGAGCGTCACTGTTAACTGCGTCGCTCCCGGCTACATCGCCACGGACATGACAAAAGTTCTGCCCGACGCCGCTAAAGAGGCGATCCTTGCGGGGATCCCCCAGGGCGCCCAGGGCGCGCCCGAAGACGTGGCCAACGCCGTTTCGTTCTTTGCGGCCGACGCTTCTTCGTATATCACGGGTCAAGTTCTCGCCGTTGACGGCGGGATGACAATGGCATAAAGCGTCCCCTTTGGGGAACGCGCAATATTTATGGAGGTGCTTTTAGAAATGACTAAGGCCGAAATTCTTGAGAAACTGCAGCAGATCATCCAGGATCGTCTTGACGTTGAGAAGGATCAGATCGTTCCCGGTGCTTCCTTCGTGGAAGACCTCGGCGCCGATTCGCTTGACATCGTCGAGCTGATCATGGGCATCGAGGAAGAGTTCGACATCGAGATCCCCGATGAGGACGCCGAGAAGCTCACCACCGTCGGCGAAGCGATCAACTACGCTGCCGCCAAACTTGGCATTGAAGAGTAACAAACCGAACAACAGCGCTTTTTTGCGGGGGAGGCCGGCCGCCTGACGGCTCCTCCCCCGAATTTTAAACAGGTACCACATTATTTCGCCCACACCAGGCGTCAAGGAGATCAGAAAATGAAACGTAGAGTAGCGATCACCGGGCTCGGCGTGGTCAGCCCTGTCGGTATAGGCAAGGATGATTACTGGCGCGCTCTTGAGGCCGGCCAGAACGGTATTGAACGTATCACCCAGTTTGACGCTTCCGATTACTCTGTGAAAATTGCGGGAGAGGTCCGTGATTTCGACCCCGCCCTTTACATGCCTAAAAAGGACGCCAAGCGCAGCGACCGTGTGATCCAGTTTTCCACGGCGGCCGCCACCCTGGCGATGGAAGATTCCCAACTTGATCCGGCCAGCGTCGATCCCTGGCGGTTCGGCGTGTATATGGGATCCGGCACAGGCGGATTGCATACCAGCTGTGACGGCTACGGCGATCTGCTGAACAAGGGACCGCGCCACATCAGCCCGTTCGCCATCCCGATGATGATCAGCAACATGGTCTCGGCCTTCGTTGCCATCAAGTATGGCTGCAAGGGCCCCAACATGTGCCTCGTCACGGCCTGCGCCTCGTCGATCAACAGCATCGGCGAAGCCGGCTATGCCATTCAGCGCGGCGATGCCGACGTGATGCTGGCCGGCGGTGCTGAAGCCTGCGTCATGGGCCTGA
>JAEEUD010000019.1 GCA_016286835.1 Pyramidobacter sp.
AATAAACATGAACAAAGCTCTGCTCTACGTTCACGGCATGGGCGGAAGCGCCGACGAGGCGGAGCAGTTTCGTCCGTTCTGCCCGGGCTGTGAGGTCGTCGGCGCGGAAATAACCGATCTCACGCCGTGGGGAGCGATCGGGCCGATCCGCGCCGCGTTTGCTGCGCTGCGCCGGCAGCACGGAAGCGTGTCGCTCCTGGCCAACAGCATCGGCGCGTACTTTTCGATGCTCGCTTTGGGCGATGAACCCGTCGCAAAGGCGTTTTTCATCTCGCCCGTCGTCGATCTGGAACGCCTGATCCTCGGCATGATGAAGCAGGCCGGCGTCAGCGAGGAAGAACTGCGGGTCCGCGGCGAGATCGCCCAGCCGGCGGGGCCGGCGCTGTCGTGGAAATACCTGGATTTCGTGCGCAGCTGCCCCCTGCGCTGGAACCACCCGACGGAGATCCTTTACGCCGAAGGCGACATTCTGATCCCGCGCGACACCGTCGAAACCTTTGTCGCTGCCCACCATGCCGGCCTCACCGTGATGCCCGGCGGCGAACACTGGTTCCACACGCCGGAGCAGATGGAATTTCTGGGACGGTGGCTGAGACGAGCCGCGTCCTGACGGAAAACGTGCAAACAAAAACATCGGGCTTCCCCAAAACGATAATTGGGGAAGCCCGATGTTCTCTTATTGGCCCTACATCCAGAAAAAACCGTGCTTCGATTTCGGCTTTCCGCAGCCGCACGGGCAGGGAACGTCGACTTCGGACGCGCCGTCATCCCCGCTGCTTTCGTCGGCCCATTCGTAGCCCAACACTTCCGGCGGCAGTTCCAGCCAGTCGATCAGCTCCGAATCCTCCGGATAGTGTCCGGCGATGACGGGAAATCTATCCACCAGCACGAGCGGCAGCCGCTCTTCGCCGAACGTCTTCAGATAGCGGGACACGTACTCGTTGCGCTCGAACGCCTCCGGCGCGGCTTCGATGTCGAAGCGCTCGACTTCGATGTTCTGATCGCGCAGCACGTCAAGCGATTTTGCCAGGTCCTCCAGCGCCGGATCGTCCGCGAACCAGGTGCGCAGGGATTCGTAGATTGAAAGTTTTCTCATCATGTTTTCTCCTTTTGACTGATTGCAAACGGTTTACCCGAGTTCGCGCTCCAACTCGGCGATCGCCTCTGCATAACTATCGATCCTCCACGTCGCCAGTGCGTTGATCTGCTCGCGGTCGGCGTCGGCAAACTCGTCGTACACGGCCACGGCTTCGATGCCGGCGTTGCGGGCGGCCATCATGCCCGTGAGGGAGTCCTCGAAGATCAGGCACTCCTTTGGTTTTGCGCCGAAATCGTTCATCACCCGCAGAAAGACCTCGGGATCGGGCTTGAGTCGCGAGGCGTCTTCCTTGGAATAAATGGGATCGAAATAATCGTCAAGCGGCGCCTTGGTCATGATGTTCCTGTTGCGCGTGCGATAGATATCGATGTTGCGGCGCCGCGTAGTGGTGGCGATCGCCAGTTTCAGGCCGCGCGCATGAAGGAGCTTGACGAGCTCGTCGGCGTGCGGTTTGTAATCGACGATGCGTTCGAGGAAGTCGTTCGAGATGTCGTAGCGCAGCGTGTGGATCTGCTCCGGCGTCAGCGTCGAGCCGTACGTTTCCCCTAAAAAGCCGCAGTAGGCGACGTAGGGATCGGGATGCGCGGAAAGCTCGCGCATCTTGGCGTCGCGCATCTGCTGCAGCCCCGGCGTGCCTGTTTTGCCGTCGGTGCGGATGCGCGCGATCAGCTCCTCGTCCACCATGTTCCACACGCCGACAGAGTTGATGAGCGTTCCGTCCATATCGAAGATGATCACTTTTTTCCCGGCGAACATGCGCGAAGCCTCCTGTCGAAGATGATTCTCAACCCGTATTGTACCAAGAAGACGCAAAAAACTCCATTTCCGGCCCGTGACGCGGCGGAAATGGAGTTTTTTGCGTATCAGATATTATCCGCGCACTTTTTTGACGACGGCGCAGAAGGCGCTGGCACGGCGTGAGAACTCGGCCCAGTCGCCGGCCTCGATCAGTGCCTTGTCGCGGAGATAGCTGCCGATGCCCGCTCCGACGGCGCCGGCGCGCAGCCATTCCTCAAAGTTCATCAGCGTGACGCCGCCGGTGACGACGAACTTGATGTGGTTGAGCGGGGCCATCACGTTTTTGAGGAAGCGGGTGCCGAGGTCGATCGACGGGAAGACCTTGACGAAATCCGCGCCGGCCTGGTTGGCCGTGACCATTTCGCTCGGCGTCATCGCGCCGGGCACGGAGACGAGGCCCAGTCTCTTCGTCTCGGCGATGACGGCCGGATCGGTGTTGGGCGAGATGATGAACTTCGCTCCCGCGTCGGCCGCGGTACGGACCTGCTCGGGCGTGAGCACGGTGCCAGCGCCGACGTGCATGCGGCCTTCCATGCGCGTGGCAAGCTCGCTGATGGCGGCGGCCGTCTTGGGCAGCACGTCGGGAGCGGCCTGATCGAAGGTCACTTCCATCAGCGTGACGCCGCCGGCATAGAGCGCCTCGGCCAGTTTCATGAGGTTGTTGCCGTAGAGCTTGCGCACGATGGCGATGACGCCCTCTTTTTCGATCGCGTTTTTGACGATTTCAGTCATTGTATTTTCCTCCTTATAGGCAGAATCAAAACCGGACCCAACGCGAAGCCCCGAAGAAAGGAGCATGAAAAAACATTTTCCCGGTTGCGACGGCATTGCGCAGTGCATTTCCAGTTGCGTCTCCGCGTTGGCTTTTGTTTTGGGTATCAGAAGCTCACTTCTCGCTTGCCGGACAGGCTGAAGAGGAGCAGCAGCGACAGGACAGTCGTTCCCGTCAGCACCGTGGCCAGCGCTGCGGCTGTGCCGTAACTGGCGCTCTGCACTTCCGAGTAGATGGCGACCGACATGGTTTTCGTCGCGCCGGTGTAGAGGATGATCGACGCGCTCAGCTCGTTGATGACGGCCACCCAGCTCAGCGTAGCGCCGGTCATCACGCCGGGAAGCATGAGCCGCGCCGTCACGTCGAGGAACGACCGCAGCGGCGAAGCGCCGAGACTGACGGCGGCCTCCTCGCTGCTCTTGCTGATCTGATGCAGGATGGCGACGCTCGAGCGCAGCGTGTGCGGCAGACGGCGGATGATGAACGAGATGACGATGATCGCGGCCGTGCCCGAAAGCGCCAGCGGCGGCTTGTTGAACGCCATCAGCAGCATGATGCCGAGCACGGAGCCCGAGATGACGTAGGGGAAGATGCTGCACAGGTCGAGCAGCGACGTGAGCGCGTTGCGGCGCCGCACCGACAGGTAGGCCATCAAAAACGCCAGCACGACGATGCCGCAGATGCCGAGGCCGCCGTAGCAGTACGTGTTGATGATCGACGCGCCCATGTCGGAGAAGATGGCGCGGTAGCTGTCGAGCGAGAAACCGCGCACGAACGTGGGGCCGTTCGTCTTTAGGAACGACGTGTACACCACAGTGGCCTGCGGCAAGATGCCCAGAAACGCCACCAGATAGATCCAGCCGTGGATGAGCAGCGACTTCGCGCCGCTGCCGATGTCCTTCGGGATGATGCGGCGCACCGAGCGACTCTTGAAGGAGAGGCGGTTGACGATCCAGCGCTGCGTCAGGTAGATGCTCGTCGTCACTGACACCATCACCACGGCGATGGCTGCGGCGAAATTGGCGTTGCCGCCCATCTCGCCCATGAACTCACGGTAGACCAGCACGGGCATGACGCGGAAGCCCTCGCCGATCAGCATCGGCGTGCCGAAATCGGCCAGCGAGCTCATGAACACGAGCAGCGAGCCGGCCAGCACTGTGGGCAGGATCAGCGGGATGACCATGCAGGCGACGTTGCGCGCCGGTCCGCAGCCGAGGCTCTGCGACGCCTCAAGCAGCGACGGGTCGAGCTTTTTCATCGCCCCCGAAACGTACATGAAGATGAACGGGTACAGCTTGAGCGCCAGCACCAGGACGATGCCGAAAAATCCGTAGATCGACGGTGTCGTGATGCCCAGCGAGGCGAAAAACTGCGTCACCACGCCGCTGCGCCCAAGCAGCAGCACCCATGAATAGGCGCCGATGAACGACGGCGACAGCATCGAGATGATGATCAGGATCTGCACGAACCGTTTGGCGCGGATGTTGTAGCAGGCCATGAAATACGCCACCGGCGCGCCCAGCGCCACGGCCGCGAGCGTCACGCAGCTGCTCACGGCCAGCGAGCGGAACAGCGTGCGGTAATAGTATTTCTTCGTGAAGAACGAGGCGAAGTTGGCGATCGTCCACGTTCCCGTGTCGGCGTCTTTAAAAGCGCTGACGAACAGCGACAGCAGCGGCGCGACGAGGAACACGGCGAACAGCGCGAAGATGATCACCGTGACCGTCTTCCAGAAGTTCCAGCGCACTTTCACCGCGCCGCCACCCCTTTCATCAGGCTCACGCCCGTATCGGCCGCGTAGATGTTGATGAGGTCACCGCGCAGCGTCACGGACATGGTGTCGCCCTCGGCGAACTCGTGCCGGGCCGTGCTGATGTCCTGCGACAGCTCGATCGGTTCGAGCGATTCAAGCGCCTCGCAGCCGTCCACGGCGATCTGGTAGTTGATGTAGCGGCCGAGGAAGACCTTTTTCAGAACCCTCGCCTTCAGGCCGGCGCTTGCGTCGTCCGTCGGCGGCATGATGCAGAAGTCTTCCGGGCGCACGCCGGCTGTCGCCGTGCCGCTCGCGCCGTCAGCCAGCGTCGGGATCTCGACCGAATAATGATCGTTGAACCACGCACGTCCGTTGTCGCACCTGACGCGGAAGAAGTCGGAGTGTCCGATGAAGCCGGCAACGAACGTGTTCGCCGGGCGCGAGTAGATCTCGCGCGGCGTGGCGATCTGCTGGATGACGCCGGCGTTCATGACGGCGATGCGGTCGGAGATGGCCAGCGCTTCTTCCTGATCGTGCGTGACGTAGACCGTGGTGATGCCGATGTCGCGCTGGATGTCGCGAATGACCGTGCGCATTTCGATGCGCAGTTTGGCGTCAAGGTTGCTCAGCGGCTCGTCCATCAGCAGCACCGTGGGATGGATGACGATCGCGCGCGCCAGCGCCACGCGCTGCTGCTGCCCGCCGGATAGCTGCTCGGGCAGGCGGTCACGGTACTGGTCGATTCTCGTTACTTTCAGGATGTCGTTCACGCGCTTGTCGGCCTCGGCCCGCGGCACGTCGCGGAACTTGAGGCCGTAGCGCACGTTGGCCTCCACGGTCATGTGCGGGAACAGCGCGTAATCCTGGAACACCATGCCAATGTTGCGCTGGTGCGCGGGCACGTCGTTGATGACCTGCTCGCCGAAGCTGATCGTGCCGCCCTCGATCGTGTTGAAGCCGGCGATCATGCGCAGCAGCGTGGTCTTGCCGCAGCCGGACGGCCCCAGCAGCGTGAAGAACTCGCCGTTGCGGATATCCGCCGACAGGGCGGGGATGACCGTGTTGTCGCCGTAGCGCTTGACCGCGTCCCTTATGATGATCTCTTCGCTCATGCTGTCTCTGATCTTCCTTTCATGGTTCCCAGGCAAAGGGGGCTTTCAGTTCAAAACTATAACACGAAGGCACAAAGAAAATCATAAAACATGTGGATGCCCTATTTTTAAATACGGTGTTGAATCTTTTATAACTGGTGTTTTTCCCTGTTGGTTCTCTTCGTGTCTTTGTGTCTTAGAGTCTTTGTGTCGGCTTTGAATTAAAAGCTGCCCTCCCTGCCGTAAATAAAAAGGCTCACCCGCGGCGGGAGCCGGAGTGAGCCTGTGTAAATGGCTACGAAACGCCGCGTGGAAACGGTTTATTCGTACTGGATGAAGAGATCCTTGAACTTGGCCAGCCAGGCCTTCTTCATCTTGCCGGACATGGATGTGTCGGCGTTGAACAGAGGGATGTCTTCCGTGGCGGTGAAGTCGGAGCCCATCTCCACGTCCTTGCGGACGCTGCGCAGGTTGAGCTTGTTGATCAGCATCGACTGCGCTTCCTTGCCGGTCAGGAAGTCGATGAACTTCTTGGCGTTCTCGAGGTTCTTGGCGTTCTTGACGATCGCGGTGCAGTTGGCCTCGACGAAGCAGCCTTCCTTCATGTAGACGATCTTCACGGGCGCGCCGCTCTTGACCGACTGGAGCGCGACTTCCTCATAGGTCAGGCCGACGGTGTACTCGCCGTCGTTGACGCCCTTCCACACGGCCGAGCTGCTGTTGAGCAGCTTGTTGCCGAGGTTGGCGCAGAACTTGTCGACGTACTCCCAGCCCTTGTCGAGGTCGTTGCCGCCCATGGCGAAGAGCATGTTGCAGAGGTGACCGTAGCCGGACGACGAGGCCGAAGGATCGACGTGCGAGATCTTGCCCTTGAGCGCGGGGTTGAGCAGGTCGGCATAGCCGGTGACGGGGATGTCGCCGACCAGGTTCTTATTGACCAGCAGGCAGCGCACGGCCAGCGAGTGGCGCGTCACCCAGCCCTCGACGTTCTTGTAACGGTCCACGATCGCGTCGTTGTTGGCCGACACATAGTGCTCGAAATAAGGCTCGCCGGCTGCCTGAAGCGACGCCAGTGCGCTGCCCCAGAGCACGTCGGCCAGAGGATTGTCCTTCTCCGACTGGATGCGCTTGATCAGCTCGCCCACGCCGGCGCGCACGATCTCGACCTTGATGCCGGTCTCTTTTTCAAACATCGGCACAAGCTCGCTGACGACGCCCTTGGACACGGTCGTATAGATCACCAGCTTTTCCTCGGCGAACGCCGCGGAGCACAGGCACAGCGAAAGAAGAACGCACAGCGCGAAAAACTTTTTCATGATAAAACGACCTCCTCAAATGTTTTTATCCTTCACGGATAATTTTTAAATCCGTCTGGCTGTATTATAACGCGTTTTTCAAAAATGACAAAGGCTTTTGAGAACTTTTACGCCCAAAAAGATTTTTATCGCCTAAAAAGATTTACAAACGGCGGGCGATTTTTTACAATCACAGCAGGAATCGTAAAGGAGGTCCATTCATGATCTACTCTCTGCCAAGCTGCAAATTCACCGAAAATCATCCGCAGACGAGCGAGCGCCTGAGCGACTGGCTCTCCGGCCGCGGCGTGAGCGTCCTCGGCTGCTGCAAAGCCAGCCTCGGATGCTTCGCCGCAGGCGACACGGTGCTTTTTGCTTGCCTGAGCTGTATGCTCATCACTGAAGAGAACTCTCCTTCCGTGAGCGTGCGTTCCGTCTGGGAGTATCTGCTCGAACAGCCCGATTTCCCCTGGCCGGAGCTGAACGGAGAACGGATCGCCGTACAGGACTGCCTGCGCGCCCGCGACCGTCCCCGTCTCCGGGAGGCCGTGCGCGAGTGCCTGCGCAGGAGCGGCGCGGAGGTCGTCGAACTTCCCGCCCGCGGTGAGACAAGCTGTTTCGACGGCACGTTCCTGATGAACCCGATCTCTCCCGTCACGATGAACGCTGCGCCGAAGGCCTTCACGGGCTTGTCGCGCTTCGTCGAAGTCCTGCCGCCCGACGAGCAGACCGCGCGCATGAAAGCCCACGCGACGTTCCTCCCTGATGTGCGCGTCGCTGCCTACTGCAACGGCTGCGAAGCGGGCCTGAAGAAAGGCGGCGCAAACGTCGTCCATCTGCTCGAACTGCTTTGTTCCCGGCTCTGATACGACAGCGCGGGGACGCAAAGACCTTTTGCAGGCCTTCGCGTCCCCGCGCTTTTGTATTCCTTTGTCCTAATCGTCATCGCGGAGCAGGGCCGAGAGCGCGGCCAGGTCGAGCGAGGCAGGGGACGCCGCTCCGTCGAGCACGTCGCTGGCCAGCTCGCGTTTGGTCCGGTGCAGTTCGACGATCTTTTCCTCCACCGTGTCCCGCGCCACGAGGCGGTAGACGGTGACGGGACGCTTCTGGCCGATACGGTGGGCGCGGTCGCTGGCCTGATCCTCGACGGCGGGGTTCCACCACGGATCCATGTGGATCACGTAGTCGGCGCCGGTCAGATTCAGTCCCGTGCCGCCGGCGCGCAGACTGATCAGGAAGAAGTCTCCCCGGCCGGACTGGAACTGCGCCACCAGCTCGGTGCGCTTCGCCGCGGGCGTGGCGCCGTCGAGATAGAGGCACTCGAATCCGGCCCCTTCCAGCGTCTTCCGGATGAGCGCCAGATGGTCGGTGAACTGGCTGAAAACCAGGGCACGGTGACCGTTTTCGTGCAGGCGGGCGGCCAGTTCCAGGAGCGCGGCCTGCTTGGACGAGGGGATGTTCGCGCCGATCTGCGCGGCTTCGCTCACGAGCGAGACTGCGCAGCAGCAGCGGCGCAGTCTCATCAGCTGGGCGAAGATGACGAAGCGCTTGTCCTGCGTTTGCATTTCGCCGGCGCTGTGTACCGCTTCGGCGGCCGAGGCGCGCAGCGCTTCGTAAAACGCGCGTTCCTGTTCGCTGAGGTCCACTTTCAGCGTGATCTCGGTCCGCGGCGGCAGATCGTCGAGGACCTGTTCCTTCGTGCGCCGCAGCAAAAAGGGCGAGACGACGCGGCGCAGCCGTGCGCGGGCGCGCTCGTCGCCGTCGGCGATCGGTGACGCGAAAACGCGGTTGAAGCGTTCCAGCGAACCGAGAAGGCCGGGGTTGAGAAAGCGGAACAGGTTCCACAGCTCCGACAGACGGTTTTCGACCGGCGTACCGGTCATGATCATGCGGAAATCGCTTTTCAGATCCATGACGGCGGCCGACCGTTTGGTGGCCATGTTCTTGACCGCCTGCGCCTCGTCGAGGACGGCGGTGTGCCAGTGCACGTGCGAAAAGGCTTCGGCGTCGCTTTGCAGCAGGCCGTAGGAGACGAGTACGGCGTCGAACGGACCGAGCTGTTCGAGCGTTTTTTCTCGGCCCGACGTGCGGTAGTCGATGACGTTCAGCGTCGGGGCGAAGCGGGCGGCTTCGTCACGCCAGTTGCCGCAGACGGACGTAGGGGAAACGATCAGCGCGGGGCCGTCGGGCGCACGTGCCAGCAGGAGCGCCAGCGTCTGCACCGTCTTGCCAAGCCCCATCTCGTCGGCCAGACACGCGCCGGCGCCGCAGTACGCGAGGCGCGCCAGCCAGCGGTAGCCTTCCGTCTGATATGCGCGCAGCGTCGCGTGCAGCGTGCGCGGGATCTCCGGCTCCATGCGCGCGGCCTCGCGGAAGCGGTCGCACATCGCGCGCCAGTTCGCGTCGGCGGCAAGTGCCCCTTCGCCGAACAGTTCGTCCACGGTGGGCGCAGCCAGCGGCGAGACACGCAGGGCTCCGCTTTTTTCGTCGGCGAGCGAGGCCAGCTGCTCGATCCGCCGCTCGAACTCGCGTGTCAGGGCGACGTACTGGCCTTCGCCCAGCTCGATGAAGCGGCTTTTGCGCGACTTCAGCAGGCCAAAAAGCTGCTTCAGCGAAAGCGTCAGTTCGTCGTCGACTTTCAGCGTTCCGGACAGTGCGAACCAGTCGGTGCCGGACGCCTGCGCCGCGCCTGCCAGCGTGGCGCCGTCCAGTTCGGCTCGCACGGTGATCGCGCCGCCGCGCGGCCATTCCAGCACGAGGCCGGGGACGGATTTGAGCTGGAGCAGCAGCTCCAGACAGTCTTCGGGATCGGGCACGGTCCAGACGGCGCCGCCTTCGTTCTCGCAGTTTTCGAGGACGGGGCAGGCGGAGGCGCACGCTTTCAGCTTTTCCGCTTCGCCTGCCAGATCACGGCTGACGCGGGCCCGTTCGACCGTTCCGTCGCCGTTCCTGACCGTGCCGAAGAGCACTGCCGCGCCGCCGCCGGGACGGCACGACATGCCGTCGGGACCGAACGGCCGCGTCACGAACTCGACGGTCAGACCGTCACCGGCGGGCGAAAGACGGGCTCGCAGCGTGTCGTCGCACTTCACCTCGGGAACGGTTTCGGCCAGTTCGGCCGCGTCGGACTGCACGGAGACGAGGCCGGACAGCGCGGAGACGGCTTTCAGCAGACGCGCACGTCCTTGAACAGGGACCGTCACGCCTTGTGCCAGCAGCGCGGCCAGCTGCGCCTGCGAATCGTCGAACGGCGTCACGCGCAACCGCGTCGGCGTTTCCTCCTCGACGACGATGTCTTCCTCTCCGATGCGCCGGGGCAGCAGCCGCAGCTCGCAGACACCGTCCTTTTCGGTCAGTTCCAGCCGCGGCTCCGCGCGCACGATCTCCAGCGGCGCGAAGTCGGCAGCGCGCACGACGTTCGGATTGCCGAAGAGGAGCAACAGCGCCCTGGCGTCGTCCATCTCGTAGCTTTTCGAGTCGTAATAGCCGTAACCGCTGTAATCGGCGTGTTCGATCACGGCGTCGCGAACGCGCCGGTCGGCGTCGGGCAGATCGGGGATGCGCGCGAAGCCGCTTGCGATCGTGCTGAGGGCGACTTTGCGCCCTTTCGACCACGTGCCGCCGGCCTGGAACGACTGTTCCAGCGCGGTCACGCCGGGAACGACGCGGCCGTTGCCGGCGCTCTCGTCGGGCGTCCAGTCCACCAGCCAGAGCAGGCGGCGCGCGCCTTTTTTCCCGCGTGTACCGGGAGCAAGACCGGCCAGGTGTTCGATCGCGTCGAGGGATTTCTCCCAGGCGGGCTTGCGGCGCAGCAGGTCACGCAGCGGATGCCATTCGTCTTCCTTCGCGTTGCCTGAGATCGTCCGTGCCGCGGCGAGCAGTTCGCTGGCGAAGAACGTCATGCCTGCGGCGTCAAGCTGTGACGCCAGTTCTTCGTAGAGCGGCAGCCACTTTTTTGCCAGCTCCGGCGCGAGCCAGTATGCCAGAAACAGCAGATGCGCGATCGCCGGCGGTGTCAGCAGCAAACCGGTGTGTTGCAGGACCGAGGCGCTTGCCGCGCCGTCCAGTTTACCCGCTTCCTGGCGCGCCGTCTCGACAAGACTGTCGGTTTTGCGCACGAGCGGCTGCTGTCGGAAGAGCGCTTCCGTGTCGCTCGTCGTTTCCGCGAGGATCGTTTGCAGGTCGTACAGCAGCCCGTCGTTGCCGTTATCCGGGCGTTTGGCGGCGCGGCGGCAGGCGCTCTCGATCTTTGCCGGTGTTTCGCCGAGCGAAGCCAGAAGCGGCACGTAAAACAATTCCCACGGATCGGCAGCGATGAGCCCGGAGGAGGCGCTCTCGCGGGGAGTGCGGGCAAGACGTTCAAAATATGTTTTCGCCTCGGCCTGTTTCCCCCGCGTCAGCGCGTCAACGGCGGCAAGCCAGTTTTGTTCGGTCTTGGGCAGGTATTCCCGAAGGCGCAGAGCGTCCTCGAACGCACCCGTCCGGCAGAGCATGTGCGCGGCGACCGTGGCGCGGTCCTCGTCAGGTGAGGCCAGACAGATTTCCAGTTCCTTCAGTGTCGCCGTCCTGCGCGTTTCGCGGTCCTCGGCGTACCGGGCGGCTATGTGACACAGCGGAAAACGCAGGTCGGGCGACAGCTTTTCCAGCAGAGATACGTCGAACGGTGCGGTCAGGACTTCGCGTGCCAGCCGGTACGCCCAGTCGGCGCCGAGAAACTGGCGCAGCTCGCCGACGCCCAGCTCGCGGAGCCCCGCGGCGTTTTGAAGGTACAGGGCCTTTCGAGCGAAATAGACGACGTGCCACAGTCTGCGGAAGCGGCGCGTGCCGTCGCTGCGGACTGCGGGCATTTTGATCTGCGTTTCGGCGACGTCGCACAGAGGTCTGAAATCTCCCGCTTCGACCGTCTGCCGGGCGATGAGCTCGCGGATCGGGGCCGCCGCCCGCCAGTCGCCCCAGGAAAGCGGGTCGTGTTCTTCTTCGATCAATTCCAGGCGGTTCCAGTGGTCGTGCATGTACTGCGCGTCGAGCCCCTGCGCGCGTGTGAACTTTCGCCACGCCGTCGTGCGCAGCAGCGTCTGAAATTCCGGCTCGTTTGTCGGACCAAACCAGACGGCAAGGAGGTTGTACGCGTTTTTCTCCCAGCCAGGCAAAGACTGGTATTTGTCCATCAGTTCGTTTTGCCGCTGCGTGAATGCCATGGATCGTGAAACCGCCTTTCAGAAAACATGCGCCGTGAAAAGGCCGCGCGTGCCGGCGCGGCCTTCAGTCAGTCGTCGATATCGAACAGTTCGCAGTCGGCTCCGGGGGCGAGACTGCGCATCAGTGGAAGGAAGATCTCGCCCATCGCCGCCGGGCCCGTTTCGGCCAGCACGCACCGGCGTACGGGATCGCCGCTTGCGCCGCCGAGAGCGCGCAGCGTGAAAGCGCTTTGCAGAGCGGAGAGCGACGGATTGTAGGCGGCACTTTCGAGCAGGCTGCCGCAGAAGATCTTGCCCGACTCGCAGAGCAGGGCCGCGCCGCTTTTAGTGCCGGTGTAGGGCGAGTATGAGGCGCGGGCTGCTGCGAGCGCCGCTTCTTTGAGGCTGCTCCCTGCGGAAAACGAAAGCCGGGCCTTCCCCGACAGCAGCGTTTCCTCGTCGGCGGAGAGCGCGAACGCTTCGGGCAGAAGCTCGTCAAGCGAAACGACGCGGCCGTCAAGAACGGTCTCGAGCGGGGTCTTCAGCTCGCGCAGGAACTGGCGGCAGTACCCGCACGGCGGCGCGCTCACGGCCAGCATGAGCAGTTTCGTCTCGCCGTGGCTCCTGGCGTTCAGCACGGCGGCCTGCTCGGCGTGGACGGTGAAGTTGTGCGGGAGTTGCGCGAACTCCTGATTCGCGCCCAGCCACACGCGACCGCTCGCGCCCAGCGCCGCTGCGCCGACGCGAAAGCCGCTCACAGGCACGTTCGCGAGCTTCGCTGCGCGCGGCAGAAACGCGCTCAGCTGCGCCGCGAGCTGTTCTTCCGGCTGGTTCATATCGATCGTCAATTCATCGTTCGTCACCGTTCGTCGCCTCCCTGCGGTCGTTTATCCCTGAATGTTTTACGTGGAACA